>JBDTLL010000093.1:0-8403 GCA_039934815.1 Daejeonella sp.
AGGTTTTCCAGAGCAGAAAGACATCAGCGAAGACTGGAAAAAGTTAAAAATTTAGAATCTCATTAAAGAAAATTATCATGGAAAATAACAAAGTAAAAAGCATACATGATTTCGGACAGAGTATCTGGCTGGATTTTTTCGACCGGGAAATTATGCGGTCCGGAGAGTTGCAGCGATTAATAGACGAAGACGGAGTTCGGGGTGTAACTTCTAACCCTGCGATATTTGAAAAAGCCATCAGTAATAGCTCGGATTACGATCAGGATATAGCTGCACTGTCTCAGCAAAATAAAAATAACGAAGATATTTTCTTTGAAATGGCCGCCCGTGATATTCAGAAAGCGACAGATATTTTTAAGCCTTTATATGAATCCAGCAATGGCGGGGATGGTTTTGTAAGTTTAGAAGTATCGCCGCACCTGGCAAATAATACGGAGGAAACAATCAGTCAGGCCAAAGAATTATGGGCTAAAGTAGACCGTAAAAACGTAATGATCAAAATTCCGGGAACCAAAGAAGGTCTTCCGGCAATTAGAAAATGCATTAGCGAAGGTATCAATGTAAATGTGACCTTGTTATTTGGCTTGCCGCGATATAAAGAGGTAACAGACGCCTATTTATCCGGTTTAGAAGATCGGTTACAAGCCGGAAAATCGATCGAGAATGTAGCATCTGTAGCCAGTTTTTTCTTAAGCCGAATTGATGTAATGATTGATCCGATGTTGAAGGAAAAAGGTTTGGAGGATTTAAAAGGTGAAGTGGCCATTGCTTCCGCGAGAAAAGCCTATCAGATTTATAAAGAAGTTTTTAGCAGCGAAAGATTTAAAAAGCTGGAAGCGAAAGGTGCACAAAAACAACGCGTTTTGTGGGCCAGCACCAGCAGTAAAGATCCATCGTTCAGCGATGTTAAATACGTGGAAGCTTTGATAGGCCCGGAAACTGTAAACACCATTCCGATGGAAACTTTGGAAGCTTTTCGCGACCATGGAAAACCGGAGAACAGACTTGAAAATGATCTGGAAAAATCCGATCAGATTATGGAGAAGTTGAAGGAAAATGGTATTGACATCGATAAGATTACTAAAAAACTTGAAGACGAAGGGATAGATAAATTTAACCAACCCTTTGATAATCTATTAAAAGGAATAGAAGATCAGAAATACAAGTTAAATCAAAAAGCTTAGTATGAGCTATAATTCAGTTAAAGTTGTTTTTTGTGATGTTGGCGGCGTTTTGTTAAGCAATGGTTGGGGCCATTTATCCAGGCAAAAAGCGGCTAAAAAATTCAACCTGAATTATTCTGAAATGTCTGTTTTACACGATTTTATTTTCAATGTGTATGAAATAGGGAAGATCTCGTTAGACGAATATTTGGAAACAGTAGTTTTTAATCACGAAAGAGATTTTACCAAAGAAGAGTTTAAAGAATTTATGTTTCAGGAATCGGTGGAGCTTCCGCAAATGTTAAATTGGTTTAAAGAATGGAAAAGCACTTGCGGTTTTACTGTTATCTCGATCAATAATGAAGGTCGCGAACTGAATGATTTCCGGATCAAAAAGTTTGACCTTCACCAATGTTTTGATGCCTTTATTTCTTCATGCGAAGTGGCAGTACGCAAGCCAGATCCTGGAATTTTTAGTTTGGCGATGGGTGTAGCGCAGGTAAAACCTCATGAATGTGTTTATTTTGATGATCGTATCATGCTGGTTAAAACCGCACAATCTATGGGAATAAAAAGTCATCACCACCAAAGTTTTGAAAACACCCGGCAAATATTAGAAAATCTTAAAAACGATAAATAATGGCAGCTAAAAAATATGCTTTCGGCATGATAGGTTTAGGTACAATGGGCAGCAATTTGCTTTTGAATATTGCAGATCATGGCTTTGCGGCGGCCGGATATGATAAAAGCGCAGATCAGGTTAAAAAGCTAAACGATCTTGAAAACGAAAATGTGAAGGGATTTACTGAGCTTAAAGAGTTTATAGGCAGTTTGAAAAGTCCACGGGCTTTGATGATGTTGGTTCCGGCAGGTAAAATTGTAGATGATGTTATTGAAGAATTACTACCTCTTTTGGACAAAGGAGATATAATTATTGACGGTGGAAACTCTCACTTTACAGATACCGAAATTCGTGCGACAGAACTCGATAAAAAAGGCTTTCATTTTTTTGGAATGGGAATTTCCGGAGGGGAAGAAGGAGCGAGACATGGCCCGAGTATGATGCCCGGCGGAAACAAACAGGCTTATAAAGAAGTACGCCATATCTTAGAAGCTATTGCCGCAAAAGTGAACGACGTTCCATGCGTAGAATACATTGGTCCGGGAGCCTCCGGGCACTTTGTTAAAATGGTACATAATGGAATTGAGTATGCACTGATGCAACTAATTGCTGAGTCTTATGAGTTTATGCAAAAAGGCTTGGGAATGGATAATAAGGCCATTAAAGATGTTTTTGATAAATGGAGTAAAGGCCGTTTGCAGGGTTTTTTAATGGAGATAACAGCAGAAATTTTTTCTTTTAAAAATGCCAAAGGTGCTCATCTTTTATTGGATGATATTAAAGATGAAGCCAAAGCAAAAGGAACCGGAAAATGGACTTCGCAAGGTGCTATGGATTTAGTTTTGCCTGTTCCGCTTATTGATACCGCTGTTTCTATGCGTGATTTATCCAAGTATAAAGCCTTAAGAACAGAAGCTTCTAAACTTTACAACAGCAAAACTAAATTGAAGGACAAGCCTGGAGAGTATATCAAACATCTGGAGAAAGCATTCTTTTTTGGGATGGTAAATGCTTATGCCCAGGGCATGCATTTATTACATAAAGCTTCAGAAAGTTATAATTATAAACTCGAGTTAGATCAGATTGCAAAGATTTGGCGTGGCGGATGTATAATCAGGTCTGAATTTCTGGAAACAATTTACAGCGCTTACCAGGCAAATGCACAATTAGAACATCTTTTGTTAGATGCAAATGTTCAGGCTGAAATTAAAAAAAGTTTGCCTGGAATTAGAAAAGTAGTGTCAGACGCGGTAAATGCGGGCATTGGCTTGCCGGCATTTGCCAGTTCTATAAGTTATTTTGATACATTCAGGGCTGAACAAATGCCTTCTAATTTAATTCAGGCACAACGTGATTTCTTTGGAGCGCATACCTATGAATTAATTGGCCGCGAAGGTGTTTTCCATACCGAATGGGTAAGTGATGTTGAAGCGTAAACTGTTTATTATCTAAATTTAAAACACATTAAATGAAATCCCGCAAGCAATCTCAACCTACCATATTTATAATATTTGGCGGCACCGGCGATTTAAACTGGCGCAAAATTACTCCTGCACTTTTCAATCTCTATCTGGATAACTGGCTTCCTGAAAATTTTGCAATAATTGGCTGTGGCCGAAGTAAATTAAGCCAAACCGACTTTTCTGATAAATTACTTGAAGGAGTAAATAAATTCTCCAGAAATGGCAAAGCCGATAAAAAGAAATGGGATGATTTTGCGTCGCATATAGATTATTTAGCTGCAGATTTGAATAATGCTAAGCCATATAAAGAACTTAAAGATCAGATTTCCGGATTTGAAAAAGAATGGGAAATGGAACCTAGCGTTATATTCTACCTCGCTGTTGCACCAACTCTTTTTTCGGTAATTGCAGAAAATATATCGGCAAATAAACTGGCAGAAAATGTAGAACTGACCCGCATCGTTCTGGAAAAGCCGTTTGGTCATGATCTGGAATCGGCGAAAGCCTTAAACTCGTTATTATGCAGCATCTTTCAGGAAAAGCAAATTTACCGCATTGATCACTATTTGGGCAAAGAGACTGTGCAGAATATTATGGCTTTCCGTTTTGCGAATTCAATTTTAGAGCCCATCTGGAGCAGAAATTATATTCAGCATGTTCAAATTTCGGTAACAGAGCAGCTCGGCGTTGGCGACAGAGGCGGTTATTATGATGAGGCCGGCGCTTTACGCGATATGGTGCAGAATCACGTTTTGCAATTACTTTGCCTGGTTGCCATGGAAACGCCAATCAATTTTGAAGCTGATGAAGTACGGAATCGGAAAGTTGACGTATTACGAGCGTTGCGCAAATTCGGCCCTGAAGAACTACGGAAATCCGCCGTTCGCGGCCAGTACGGCAAAGGCTGGATGGAAGGTAAGGAAGTGCCCGCTTACCGTGATGAACCCGAAGTTGATCCCAATTCGAACACAGAAACTTTTGCTGCTATTAAATTTTTTATCGATAACTGGCGCTGGCAAGGCGTCCCGTTTTATGTTCGCACGGGTAAACGCTTGTATCAGTCTTCGTCAATAATTAGTATTCAGTTTAGAGATGTACCTCATTTGGTTTTCCCGGAAGAAGCAATGGATAATTGGCAGCAAAACAGATTAATCATCAGCATACAGCCGGAAATGAGCATTCGTTTGCAATTACAAGCCAAAAGACCGGGCCTCGATATGGTTTTAAATACCGTAGATATGGTGTTTAATTATGAAGGGGCGTACAAAGACGCAACTCCCGAAGCTTATGAAACCTTGTTGCTTGAAATTATGAGTGGTGATCAGACTTTGTTTATGCGTGCAGATCAGGTTGAAGCGGCTTGGGCCATAATTATGCCGATTTTAAATTCATGGGAATCGAAAAAAACAGCGAATTTCCCTAATTACGCAGCAGATTCCTGGGGTCCGGAAATTGCCGAAGCGTTAATTGCTCAGGACGGATTTCATTGGTTTACGTTACCTATTGAAGATTAAACGCTATAATGGAATTACATATTAATACTACTTCAGACGAATTGATTTGTGAAATGGCTGATTATTTTGTGGATCAGGCAACAAAATTTATCAGTTCAAATTCGGTTTTTAACGTGGTGTTATCTGGCGGGAATTCACCAAAAGCATTGTTTAAATTGCTTGCGCAGGATTCTTACAACAAGAAAATTGACTGGAATAAAATAAATTTTTTCTTTGCGGATGAACGATATGTTCCGGCAGATGACCCGGAAAATAACAGCCGAATGGCGAAAGAAACTCTTTTCGACCCTTTAAACATTCCCAAAAATCAAATATTTGTTATTGATACTTCATTGAGTCCGGAGGAGGCTGGATCTAATTACTTTAAAACCATTCAGAATCATTTTAATGGGAAAAAAGTCGTATTCGATCTGATTTTGCTTGGTTTGGGCGATAATTCGCATACGGCGTCTTTGTTTCCAAACACCAGCATTTTAGCTGATCACTCAATTTCTGTTAAGGCTGTTTATTTGTCTGCAGAAAAAAAATATCGAATCAGCATGACAGCCGGGATGATCAATCAGGCAAAAAATATTGCTTTTTTAGTTTACGGAAAGTCAAAAGCGGCGGCGGTTAAACATATTTTAAAGGATGATTTTAATCCAAATGAATTTCCAGCTCAGTTAATTAAACCTGTCAACGGAAACTTGGAATGGTTTATAGACCAATCTGCCGCCAGTGAGTTGAACGATTGATGGAAATTTACTGCTTGTAAATCGCACCGTCTTTCATTACAAATTTCACTTTACGGATATCGCTGATATTTTCCACAGGATTTCCTTCTACAGCTACTAAATCTGCCAACAAACCGCTTTTTATTCTGCCAACCCGATCATTCAGATGAAAAACATCCGCATTTACAGAAGTAGCGGATTGTAAAACTTGTAAAGGCTTCATTCCATAATCAACCATCATTTCCATTTCGCGGGCATTATCGCCGTGAGCGTAAACGCCGGCATCGCCACCCATGCAAATTTTAACGCCTGATTTTAACGCCAGCTGAAAACTTTTTCTTTTTAATTTTAACTTCTCAGGCTCTTCTTCAATACCTTTTTTCCAGCCTCTGTATTGCGAAGTTGCATCTCCGGCTGCGAGTGTTGGGCAAAATGCAACGTTTTTTGATTTCATGAGATTGAAGATTTCTATAGTCCCCTCATCGCCATGTTCAATGGTTTCCACGCCGGCCATTATCGCTCTGCGCATACCTTCTTCGGTGCTTGCGTGGGCAACCACTCCACGGCCGCTACTGGCAGCTGTTTGTACAACTTTTCTGATTTCTTCTTCAGAAAAAGTTGGCTTAGCGGTGTTGTTTAATCCCCAGCGATAATCGGCGTAAATTTTAACCAGGTCAACGCCGTTCCCAATTTGTCTTCTTACTACTTGAGTTAAATTGTCGTCGTCAGTTTCTTCAGCACCTTTAATTAATTGCAGTTCGCTATTGTTGCTTTTCGGCCCATAAGTTCCGGTGGCAACGATTGCAGGTCCGGCAACCAGCATTCTGGGACCGGGAATTATATTTTTTTCTATGCTGAGTTTAAGACCAACATCATCATAACCGGCGCCCTCTGTTCCCAGATCGCGAACGGTTGTAAAACCTGCCATTAATGTTTTTTCTGCATGTACAACTGCCCGTGCAACACGTTCTGCCCGACTTTCATTTAAAACCTGATCATCCCAGGCGGTCTCATTATATGGATGCAGAAATAAATGTGAATGGCCTTCTATAAATCCAGGCAATAAAGTCTGACCTTTCATTTCAATAACTTCAGCATTTGAATTTTTAGGCGCAGTTGCCAAAGTTCCGGCGAACGTGATTTTATTATCCTGAACCAGAACTACCCAATTTATGTGCATTTCTACACCATCAAAAACCCGATCTGGTTTTAATAAATAAGTAGTTTGAGATTTAGCTCCTACAGAAATCAGCAATAAAATTATGATGAAGATTTTTTTCATGATCAATTCAATTTCTTAAATATAGAACCCTTATCATCCGAATCAAAAGACTATTAAGATTTGCTAAAAAAACTACATTTGTAACGATGAAGAAAATCCTGATAGCAAACCGTGGAGAAATAGCTTTGCGAATTATGCGTTCTGCCCGTGAAATGGGCATTCTTACAGTTGCGGTTTACTCAGAAGCCGATCGGAATGCTTTGCATGTACGTTATGCAGATGAAGCCGTATGTATTGGTCCGGCGGCGTCTAATCAATCGTATCTGGTTTTTGATAACATTATCAAAGCTTGTAAAGACACGGGTGCAGATGCTATTCATCCCGGCTACGGATTTTTGTCTGAGAATGCATCTTTCGCAAGAAGAGTAAAAGAAGAAGGTTTAATTCTCATTGGTCCATCGCCGGAGGCAATGGAAATTATGGGAAATAAATTGTCGGCGAAAGCCGCGGCTTTAAAATATAATATTCCAATGGTTCCGGGAACGGAAGAAGCAATTCAGGATATCGCGGAAGCAAAAAACAGAGCAGAAGAAGTTGGCTTTCCTATTTTGATCAAAGCGGCTGCCGGTGGTGGCGGAAAAGGAATGCGCATTGTTGAAAGCGCCGCTGATTTTGAAGAGCAAATGCATCTGGCAGTTTCTGAAGCAACTTCTGCTTTTGGCGACGGTTCAGTATTTATAGAACGTTATGTTTCTTCGCCAAGGCATATTGAAATACAGGTTTTGGGGGATAATCATGGAAATATAGTTCATCTTTTTGAGCGTGATTGTTCAATTCAGCGTCGGCATCAGAAGGTAATTGAAGAAGCTCCTTCATCTGTTTTAACACCTGAAATTCGTGAGAAAATGGGTAAATGCGCAGTAGATGTAGCACGTTCATGCAATTACACAGGCGCCGGAACAGTTGAATTTATTTTAGATGAAAATCTGGATTTTTTCTTTCTGGAAATGAATACCCGCTTACAGGTTGAGCATCCGGTTACGGAAATGATTACCGGAATTGATCTGGTTAAAGAACAGATTCGTGTAGCCCGCGGAGAAACTTTAGCCTTTAAACAGGAAGACTTGAAAATAAACGGTCATGCGATGGAACTGCGTGTTTATGCCGAAGATCCGCAAAATAATTTCCTTCCGGATATTGGCAAACTGCAAACATATATTACTCCAAAAGGTCCCGGAGTTCGGGTTGACGATGGATTTGAGCAGGGAATGGATATCCCGATCTATTATGATCCGATGATTGCCAAGCTGATCACATACGGAAAAGACCGCACAGAAGCTATTGAGCGAATGATTCGTGCGATTGAAGAATATGAAATAACCGGAATACAGACGACGCTCGGGTTTGGAAAATTTGTGATGGAGCATCCGGCTTTCGTATCCGGAGATTTTAACACGCATTTTGTTTCTAAATATTTTACGCCTGAAGTTTTAGATCAGGGAAATGAAGACGAAGCGTTAATAGCAGCCATTATTGCTGCAAAATTTATTGAAAAGAACAAACCAAAAGTTTCCGCTCAAAATGGGACGCAGGTACGGTCGAATTGGAAATCGAAGCGCAAAGAATTTTAATATGTTTACCGGAATTATAGAAACATTGGGCAAGGTTACAAACCTTGAAACGAATCAGGGAAACCTAAACATAAC
>JBDTLL010000094.1:0-8379 GCA_039934815.1 Daejeonella sp.
CAATATGAAAAGATCCTTTACTTTCCTAAAACTGTTTTTCGTTTGCAGCATTATGCTGATTGCTTTTCAATCATCTGCACAACAAATAACTGCAACAGATCAAACTCAATTAAAAGTAGGTCCGGCCACTGCCACGGTACCTGCATTTGATAAGACAAAAGCTATTTTTTGTCCCACAAATAATTTTACATTAACAGCTAGTTTAACTGATTCAGTAGGAAATGCGTTTGCAACTTACGAGTGGTATGAAGTAAATTCTGCCGGAGGTGCCGATGCAATTGCTGGTTCTACAACACAAAGTCTTGCTATCGCAAATGCAACGCCGGGTTACCATACGTATCGCGTATATGGTGTAGAAGATTACGGGAACAGCCAAACCTGTAAGGCTGATGCATTCGAAGACTTTACAGTGTATGTTTTACCTCCACTTACCGTTTTGGCAACTGTGCCTAATACAGATATTTTAAAATATTGTACTGATAACGTACCCGGAAGCACACCTGCTACAAGTCCAATTGTTTTTACCGCTACTTCTGCTTTTTCAGGAGCGCAAAATTCTGTATCCGGTTTAACGAATCCAACACTGCCAGATTTTAAACTGATTTACACCTGGTACAAAACAGATCTAGCCGGAACTAAAATCGGAGCTGCACTTCAGTCTGGAGTTTCACCAAATTATACAGTTGCAGAAACTGTTGTCGGCAGCTTTAAATATATGGTTGAAGTTACTTACGAAGTTAAAACAGCTTGTCCTTATACTGCTGTGGTTACTCAAAACAATACAGAAGCTGTTGTTACTGTAACTCCTAAACCAGGTAAACCAACAATCACTATCAATTAGTAAAATCTTTTAATGCCGGACAGTCTCCGGCATTATTTTATAAATACGAATGAAGAACAGGTGCGCAATAGTTTGTATGCTCATTCTTATAATATCGGTTTTTCCAAAACCAGGTATTACTAAGAATGGTATGGAAGCGCACCCAATAGTTAAAATTTGTGAAGGAGAAACCGCAACGCTCCGGGCACCTGTGCCCGGAGCTTCCGGCTATCAATGGTTTAAGGATGGCGTTTTAATTCAGGGAGCAACTTCTGATTCATATGTTACCGGGAATGATGGTTTGTATACTGTTGTTGCTTTTAATGCTGAAGGGTGTTCGTCAGAAATGTCAGATCCGGTTGAAGTAATCGTTATTCCAACACCGGTAATTACCTTTAATCCCTTGCCGGATAAAACTTATGGCGATCCTGGCTTTAAGCTGGAAGCTACTGCAAGTGATGGTACGGCTATTAAATATACTATTAATGATACCCGAATTGCACGTATCATAAACGGCAACGAAGTTCAGATTTTAAATGCCGGTGAAGTAATTATTACTGCCGATTTCGCGGAAGCACATCAATGTCCGGGAATAGCAGTTTCGCAGCCCTTGTTGATTAAGAAAAAAGTATTAATTGTGACCGCTTTAGGCGATTATAAAGAGTATGATGATCGTCCTTATCAGGGAAGCCGGGGCAGAACCATTATCGGATTTATTCCGGGCGACGACGAATCGGGGTTAAAAGGGAATTTAGTCTATCTGGGAAGTTCGCAGGGAGCAACTGATGTGGGTAAATACGAAATTATCCCGGGAGGTTTACAATCTGATAATTACGAAATTATTTATGTGCCCGCCGAGTTGGTTATTGTGAGATATTCTGTCGTAGACATCGCGGTAGTAAAAACTTCTGACAGCAAACCGGTGGCAAAAGATGGAGAGTACGAGTACTTATTTACTGTGTCTAATAAAAGCGCTGACTTTGCAACCAATATTTTATTTACGGATGAGCTGCCGGCGGAAATAGAATATATAGAAGATGTAAAACCACACGCGGGAAATGCCGTATACGATCCTATCAAACGGACACTAACATGGTCGATTGCTAAACTGGATGGAAATGAAGTATTGCAAATGCGCATCAGAGTGAAAGCTTTAACTGACGGAGCAATAATTAATACAGCAAAAGTAACTTCTTCTGATACTGACTCTGATCTCTCAAATAATATCTCAACGGATGTAAAAGAGATCATCAGCATACAGATTCCAAACGTATTCTCACCTAACGGTGATGGAAAAAATGATCATCTGGAAATACCCGGGCTTGAATTATTCCCGGATAACGAGTTGGTAATTATGAACAGATGGGGAAGTCATATATATGAAAAGCAGGGTTACCTGAACCAATGGACGGGCGAAGGATTAAATGAAGGAACCTACTACTATGTATTAAAGGTAAAAGGTAATTCAGGAAAATGGCAGGTTTACAAAGGTTATATCACGTTAGTAAGATAAACGGAGGGCTGTGAATATGATAATTAAAGAAATTCCTGCCCGAAGTAATAGACAAATTAAATTAGTCAAGTTGAAAAAGTATCTGTTAACATTATGCATTCTATTCAGTGTATTTGTTGCCTCTGCGCAGCAGGATGCACAGTTTAGTCAGTATATTTTTAATGGTATTTATATTAATCCGGCGTATGCCGGATATAAAGAGCAGGTTTTTTTACAAAGTTCCTATCGTTCGCAGTGGACCGGTGTAGAAGGAGCACCGCAAACCGCGTCTGTAGCTATCGACGGCATTACAGATTATACCCGGAATGTGGGTGTTGGTTTGTTAATAGCACACGATGAGCTTGGAGCCCAAAGTAATTTATCCGCTTACGCGAATTATGCTTACCGATTACAGGTGGGCAGACTGGAGTCATCAAGGCTGGCATTTGGACTTGGTGCCGGAGCCATGCAACTTGGCTTGGATGGGAATAAACTTCACTCGATAGATCCGACAGATGCGTATGTTCCGCAAAGCAACCAGACCATTATTATTCCGGATGCGAGGGCAGGAGTTTACTTTTCCGACCGGAATTATTTTGCCGGCTTTTCAGTAGATAATCTACTGGCTCAATACATGAAAAAGGAAGATGATGTAACCGTGCTTACACCGATACCCAAACCTCATTATTATTTAACCGGAGGAGCGTTATTAGAGATAAATCCGCTAATGAAATTTAAACCATCCTTTTTGATAAAGGAAGATCGTGCCGGGCCGACAAGTATAGATTTGAATGCATTTATGTTATTTAATGAACGTTTCTGGCTTGGCGGTTTCTACCGTACTTCGGTTAAATTGTATAACAAGGATTATTTGCAAAAAGATCTTCGTAAAAGTAGCGCAGTAGGTGTAATTGCCGAAATATTTGCTTCAGAAAAATTGCGTATTGATTATTCTTTCGATTATTCCCTCAATAAACTCCGCAACTATAATTACGGTTCTCATGAAATATCAATCGGAATTTACTTTGGGGAATCCAAAGCAGATCAGCCGAAGTGTTATTTCTAAACTATAACTGAGCCCAAAAAATATTTTTGAGTATCAACTATTCGCTTTACCCCGCAAATTCTCTTTCCTTTTAATCGATGATGAAATCAGGCTCAAAATCATCAGGCCTAAACCAATTCCTTTTATCAGGCCGTTCTCCGTATCTGTCAAAGTAAAATAGCGCTCTAAAATAAAAGTAAAGTTCATTATTACAGCACCAACCACCAGTAGAATCAAAGGTCCTCTGTTATTAAGTTTTTTCATGTTTATTCTTGTTAATGCTGAATATAGTAAGTTTTTTAATCTGACCAAATGGCTAACTCGTTGCCAGACGGATCTGCGAAATGAAACCTGCGGCCTCCCGGAAATGAGAAAATGTCTTTTGTGATCCTGCCTCCGGCTTCAGAAACTTTTGTTTTAATACTTTCCAGATCCTGATGGTATAACACGATCAAAGTGCCGTTTACAATTTCTGAATCCGTTTTTTCAAAACCTCCGTCTATTCCGCTTTCCGCGAAAGCAACATAATCTGGTCCATAATCTGTAAATGTCCATCCGAATGCCGATGAATAAAATTCTTTTATTTTTTCGAGGTCGTTCGCTTTAAATTCAACATAACTAATGTGACTGTCTTTTGCTGCCATTTTGAAATTTTTTCCGCCTAAATTTAATAAGTAGTTGTCATATTACTATCTACACAAATGATAAAATCTGCTTTATTTAAATTTTCTTTTTCCAGTTGATGTACATTTTCCTGAGATACGGTAGTAATTGTTACGTACCTATAATTGCTTCCCCATTTCTTCAGATACCATAAAATCCCTTCATGGAAATCAGAATGATAGGCACCATTGTAATGGATGAATAAATGATCTTTCTGGTAATTTTTCAAAATGAAATGAGCCATGGTGGCATCTTTTATAGCCTGGGCCATTACCAGTTTCGGACTTCCATGCTCGCCCATCATCGTTAAAATATTTTTATACGTGGGAAGTTCGCTGTCGTATGGAATTGGCAAAGGTGCTACCCAGGCTTTTTCAGTTTCAGAAAGTGAATCTAATGCAGTGAATCCATTTTTAAAAACCAGGCTGGCAAACCTGCGTGGAACGTTGGTAGCTGTGAAATTCAAATGATTGTCTTTCGCGAAATTAACCAATGGCGCATAATCAGTTTTATAATTAGGCCAGAGTCGGCTCAACGTATCAAGAGCTTTTGCGGTAATAGTTCCTTGCAAATAGTCATTCAATGGTTTCTGATTATCAGCCTCAAACATTTCTGCTCCCAGAATAAGCTTTTTGGAAGCACTCAGATCTGAAGTAACTTCATATTGCAGCCAGTGCGAAATTGGATTGTTATGCAATTCTCCAAACAGCACAATATCATTCTTTGCTAAATCTTTTATCATTTGCTCATAAGTAACCTCTGCGCCTGCGGAATTATAAATTACATATGGCGTCAGCTGACTAAAAGAAGAATAGGCCGTAAGTAAGAGGCTAAGTAATACCAGGAGTTTTTTCATAAGATGGAGCTCTGACCGTAAATTTATTTAAGGTAGTAGAAATTCCCAATATCCCCCAAACAGCTTTTCAACGTAATACCCGTATTTATGTGATCTTCATCATATTTTGCTCATTATAAGTAGTTTACATTTGATAGGTACATTTCATTTATACTAAATATCCAGTTATGAGAAATATGAAAATAAATTGGATGATTTTAATAGCTGTACTTATACAATTTTCAACTACAATCATCTATGCGCAACCAAAACCTGCCTGGGTTACACCCAAAGATGCAAATCTCATAAAGAATCCCTTTGCAGGAGATAAATCAACATTAGCGGAAGCTAAAGTTTTGTACATTTCAAATTGTTCTCCATGTCATGGTTTGAAAGGAAAGGGTGATGGTGCTGCGGCGGCGGCACTTAACCCCAAACCGGCAGATCATAGTTCCGCACAGGTTCAGAATGAAACCGATGGATCATTGTTCTGGAAAATCTCTGTGGGACATACCCCCATGCCTCCATACAAAACTGTTTTTACTGATAAACAGCGATGGGAGTTGGTAAATTATATCCGCACTCTTTCAAAAAGCAAAAAATGAATAAGATTAAAGGATTCCTTGTGATATTGCCATTCATTGCGACAATGAGTGCTTTGCATGCGCAAACAAAAGATACCTCCTCTTCATCAGGTAAAAATAAATTTGTGGTTCTTGGTAATGCAGAAGCTACATATACGGCTAGCAAAGGAGAATCTTCGTTTGGCGATATTAATTTCAAACCCATTTTTCTTTGGAAAATATCGGATAAACTTTTTGTTGAGGCAGAGGCCGAAATCGAGACCGGCGATGGGGAAGTAAACCTTGGTTTAGAATATGCAAATATGTGTTACATGGTAAATCCCTATCTTATTTTACACGCAGGAAGATTCTTGCCCAAGTTTGGTGCTTATCGCGGCAGAATGGGAGAAGCTTTTATCAACCGCTTTGCAGGGATGCCCACTGGGTTTGGGGATGGCGGCATTGGCGCAATGAATGAGACCGGTGTGGGTGCAGAAGGTGGTCTTCCTTTGGGAAATATAAAAATCGACTATGACCTATACATTTCTAACGGGCCACAATTACTTACAGATGCCGAAAATGCCGGGCAATTTGAATATGAAGCTTATACTTCTAATAATAAATTTTCTGCCATTGGGGGGCGTGTCGCAATTCTTCCATTCTCAAATTCAAGCCTGGAAGTAGGTTATTCTTTTCAGTCAAAATCCAAGACAGGCGAAACAGGAACTTCTTTTCAAAATGTGGGTGTGCTGATGCAGGCAGTAGATCTTAATTATTTTCATAATATACCGGGCATTAAGAGTACAGTAAGATTTATCGGGGAATTAAAACATCAGAAAGTCGACAATGCAATCTATCAGGATGCGGACGGGAATAATCTCACTTTTAATAATTCGCCTACTTCATACTACGCCTCGGCAACTATCAGGCCTTCGCTTGTGGAGAATAAGTTTGTTAGAAACCTGGAAATCGCCGGAAGGTACTCCTATTTCAATAAACCTACCGATGCACCCTGGGGCGGATCTAATATTACTCAGTATGAAATGGCCCTGGATTATTGGCTTAACTGGAACTGCCTGGTAAAGTTTTGTTATCTCAAGCAAAAACACGAGTCGTTGATATTTAACACACAATTCGTATTTGGTTTTTAATTCATAATGTAAAATAGAAATGAAAAGGACAATTTTAATATCCGCGTTAGCGACAATTATTGTTTCATCAATACTATTTAATAGTTGCTCTGTATCAAAAAAAATGGCTGATAAATCAGGTGCGCAATTATGGGCTGAAAACTGTGCCCGCTGTCACAACGCTCCGCCTCCCGGAGAATTTAACAACGATAATTGGGAAATTGTAGGTCGGCATATGCAGGTACGGGCTAATATGACACAAAAAGATATGGACAAGATTATTGCATTTTTAAAAAGCGCCAATAATTGAGGTTTTTAAATCTGGATTGCTGATTTCTGTGCCTCGAATTTATACTTTACAGTCCACCAGAAATATTACTTTTTTTATTTTACGCTTTGATGATCTGAAAAACTGCTCATCTCAATAAAGATCTTTTTTATAATTGGATGAGCAACACGAATATCCTTTTCCAATCTGCATACGGCTTTTTCAATATCCAGTGAAGACTGGTTTTTATTAAACCGGATATCAATAGCTAAAAAAACTTCGTTGGGACCAAAATACATGGTTAATGGTTTTTTCGCTTTATCTACCGCCTCATCTTTTTGAACGATTTTAACAATACTATCAGACATTTCTGAATTCGCACCTTCTCCTATCAGCAAACCTTTACTTTCTCTTGCTAAAACAGCTGCTATTGCGGCAAGTAAAATGCCGATAATAACAGATGCGTATGCATCATACCGGGCATCGTTAAAAAAGTGACTAAAAAATAAACCGGCGAAAGCTACCAGCAAACCTATCAGGGCAGCCGAATCTTCCAATATTACCGCAAAGCTCCCGGGATCTTTACTTAGTTTAATGGCCTTCCAATACGTATTATTTCCTTTTTGCTTTTTGAAATTTTTTAATGCAAACAAAAGCGCTGAACCTTCAAACAAAAAAGCAAATCCTAAAACTATATAGCTCCAGAAAGGGTCGGTTAAAGGAACAGGATCAGATATGTGAGAATAACCTTTGTAAATAGACATTCCACCACCAATGGAAAAAATGAGAATGGCAACAATTAGCGACCAGAAATATATCTCCTTTCCATGCCCGAATGGATGATTATCGTCTGCAGGTTTTTTACTTTTATGAATTCCATATAATAGCAAACCTCCGTTTCCTGTATCTACAATGGAGTGAATTCCTTCTGATATCATGGCCGAACTTCCGCTGAAACCTGCCGCCACAAATTTTGCTATCGCTATGGCCAGGTTTGCGGCAATAGCACTATAAATTGGTAATTTACTTCCAGAGGTATCCATATTTGAAATAAAGTTAAATGAAACTGAACAAATGTTAAAAGCCCAAATCTAACGAAGTGTAGCTGTTCAATTTTGGATCAAAATAACAAATAATATTCTTTTAGGAATTTGAAATGGTGATAAACCTGTTAATTCATGCTCATTTTACTTCAGATATAAACGCAATAACTCCCAATTTTTTAAAATTGTTATGATTACCAATTCTTGAAAAAGGGTTTAAAAAACTCTGTCTAGGTGTAACCTCCTAAGAAAATTAGCAGTCATATTGGACGTACACCATCTTCAATCATCGTAAAAATGAAAATTGCCTTCTTAACTATTAAAACACTTTTAATAAGTGTTCCTATCTTATACAGCTTTCCAATTAATGCCCAGTCAGGGGGTGTTTTAACAAACGATGCCATTGAACAGGAAGTTCAAGGTAAAGTAGTTCATTCCCAATCTATTGCCATAAAGGCGAGCCCATCTGCAATTTATATTGAGAAAGGAGAGGGAGCCAATTACATCAACTTCGAATTTT
>JBDTLL010000095.1:0-8270 GCA_039934815.1 Daejeonella sp.
GCCATTATCAGCTCAAACAACGTAACCACACTCTATAAAGGCGGACTAATCATTGGCAAAACTTATTTAATTCGCGTTAGCGGATCAAATAGCGGAACGTTTAAGCTTTGTATAAATAATTACAATCCTATTGTTAAACCCGGTCAGGATTGCAGCTCGGCATCTACGCTGTGCAGCAAAGAAAGCTTTACGCAAACAGATGTTTCTGGTGCCGGATTAAATAACAATGAAGCTGCCGGAACTTGTCTGGAATTGCCCGGACTCGCAACAGAACAAAATAGTGCCTGGTACAAATGGACGGCCGCAGATAACGGAACGTTAACTTTTGTGATCACTCCAACTGCAAATGATGATATAGACTGGGTATTATTTGATTTAGGACCAAGCGGCAGCTGCGACGGGGCAAATCCATCGAACGCAATTCGATGTAATGCTGCCCGTGGTGTAGATTGCAGCGGACCCGGACAATTGCGCTTTAATAAAACAGGATTAGATTTAACTTCCGTTGATCTCTCTGAAAACGGCGGTTGCCAGGAAGGACAAGATGGTTTTGTCCGTTATGTAGATATGATTGCCGGCCATGTTTACGGTTTATTGGTGAACAATTTTGATCGTGGAAACAATGGATTTACTTTAGAATTTGGCGGAACCGGAGAATTTTTGGGCCCAACGGCAGAGATAAATTTTACCAGAGATAAACCCTGCACAGTAGATCAGAATTATACATTTACAGCGAGCGCCGCAAATTATGAAACTCTTAGATGGACATTTGGCGATGGCGCCAGTATTGATTCTGCTGATACATTAGGTCCTTTTAATGTGAGTTATGCAACGCCAGGAATTAAAACAATAGTTCTGCAGGCTTTCGGCGAAAAAGGCTGTTCAATAGTGGCAACAAAAGTAATCACGGTAGGCTTAAAGCCCGAAAAACCTCTTATCAACCTGAATCAAAATAAATACTGCCTGGCGGATACAATTATTTTGAGCACGCCTTTACAAAACGAGGCTATTTATCAATGGACAGGTCCGGGTGGTTTTAGTTCTAATCAGCCCGTTATATATATCCCGGTAACGGACTATAATGTAAACCGTGATTACACGCTGTCTGTAACCATAAACGAATGTACAAGTGATCCTTCCAACATAACTGTTCCACCAATAAGTCAAACGCCGGTTATTAATTTAACAGTTGACGAAAATAATCCATGCACACCTCAATTTAGCTACACGGTTAATTACAATGCAAGCGATTTTCAGGAGCTGAGAGCAAGTTTCGGACCTGGTGTCCGCATTATTTCCGGTTCGGGAAACGGGCCATACACTATTACCTACACCATTCTAGGAACTAAAACTATTACGGTAACCGCAACTTCCATTTCGGGATGTTCTGTTACCTCAACACAAATAATAGACGTTCCTATCATTCCGGATAAACCGATAATTCAGTCAAACAAACCGGCTTTCTGTTTAAAGGACACTATTGAATTAACAACCAATCCGGTTCCAAACGTAACTTATTTATGGCAGGGTCCCAATAATTTCAGATCCTCCGGCCCCTCGGTTACAATAGTAGTTTCAGATTATAACCTTGCGGGAAAATACACGCTCACAGCAATTCAAGGCCGTTGCAGCACCACATCAGATACGCTGATCATTCCGGAAATTTTAAAAAATCCGGTCGCGGAATTTACCTCCGAGCCGGATATTCCGGCAAAACTTTCGGCTCCTGTATTAATTAAGTTTACAAACCGCTCTCAGGAAGCTGACTCCTATTTATGGGATTTTGGTGACGGATCTACTTCTACCGAAGAAAATCCATCCCATTTGTACACTGATTACGGTGAATTTAACGTCACGCTTACTGCATTTAAAGCAGACGCTTGTGACAACTCAATTGTGAAAGGAAAATTTGTGATCCGGGAGAATTATGAACTTTTTATTCCAAACACATTCACACCTAACGGCGACCAGATTAACGATGAATTTGTAGTGACCATTCTAAACTTAAAACAATATAAAATTCAGATATTTAATAGATATGGCACGTTATTGTTCCTGGGAAATAATATTTTTGATAACTGGAAAGGCATTTATAAAAATGAACCTCTACCTGTTGGAACCTATTTTTACATTATAGATGCCACAGACATTAATGATGAGGTAATTAAAAAATCCGGACCAATTACTTTACTCAGATAACCTTAAAAAAATAAGCGTTTTCAAATTCAATCACATGAAAATTACACTCTTAACAATTGGTAAGACAGAAGACAAATATTTAATTGAAGGAATTGAGAAATACCTCAAAAGGTTAAAGCATTACATCAATTTTAAAATAATTGAAATTCCCGATTTAAAGAACACCAAAAACCTGTCTCAGGATCAGCAAAAAGCTAAAGAAGCGGAATTGATCTTAAAACAAGTTGAAAATACAGACCAGCTGGTGTTGCTTGATGAAAAAGGGATGGAATTTTCTTCCACGCATTTCTCCGGTTTTTTAAGTAAGAAAATGCTCTCCAGTGTGCAGCATTTAGTCTTTGTAATTGGCGGGCCTTACGGATTTGACCCCAATGTTTACCAACGGGCAGACGATAAAATTTCGCTTTCGCGGATGACATTCTCCCACCAAATGGTTCGTTTATTTTTTGTAGAACAAGTTTACAGAGCCTTTACAATTTTAAAAGGCGAACCTTATCATCATGAATAATAATTTCTTAAATTAAGATATGGCATTTGGACAACGTAATTACCGGTACAAAGGGATAAATCCCGGCAAAGAGCAACGAAGATTCTGGATTATGATTTTGATAGCCCTGGCTATTGGTGCAGCTATTATCTATTTCTTTTAAAATGAGAAAACAACAAAGGCTGAAATAAATCTCAGCCTTTGCGTTAAATAAAATCTTTAAATTATTTAGATTTCTGTGATAATCTGGTAGTGCTTTTTCCGGCAGCTTTTGTTGCTTTTGGTTTCTCTGCAACGGACTCATGCTTTTTAGATTGCGCCACTTCTGCTGCAGAAGCTGTTCCTTCTGCTAACGGCTCAGGTGCAGCTTCGTCAAACAAAGGCAAACCTTTTATTATGTTGTACCAGTTGATGATCTTTTTCATGTCTGAAGCGTAAACGCGATCAGTATCATGATTTGGAGCAACGTGCAAAAAGTATTTACGCAAGGTCTCTCCGTTGGCAGTTTTAGAATCCGGTACATCCTTGTCAGCCTTCATATTTTCAAAAATATCGCTCAGCTTTAAATCTTCATCTTCACCAAAAACGGTAATATCTTCTAAAGACGCCATTTTCGCGGTAGAAATATTTACTACAGTTTTAACTTTTTGCTCGTCAAGGCTTTCCAGGATAAACCCGGATTTATTCTGCCCGATCAATTTAAACAATCCCGGCTTTCCGGATACGGATACAAGTCCTCTTAAATTCATATTTTTAGATTTGAGTATTGAGATTTGAGATATGAGATATGATTCTCAGCTTCAAACTCAATCTTTGATTATATTATTGCTGATAAAAGAATTTCTCTACGAACTATTCTTCTATAACATCAATACTTAAAATTTTATCGCCCTGGCGGATATCGTCAACCACATCTACATTCTCTACAACCTTACCAAAACAAGTATGATTACGGTCTAAATGTGCAGTATTTGTACGACTATGGCAAATAAAGAATTGGGAACCTCCGGTATCACGTCCGGCATGTGCCATAGAAAGCACTCCACGATCATGGTATTGATTCTCGCCATCTAACTCACATTTGATTTTATAACCCGGACCACCAGCACCTGTACCGGTCGGATCTCCACCCTGAACCACGAAATCATTAATCACACGGTGAAAAGTTACACCATTGTAATATCCTTCTTTAGCCAGTTTCAAAAAATTAGCTACAGTATTGGGAGCATCTTTATCGTAAAAATTTACGGTCATGTCTCCTTTTTCGGTTTTTATAATTGCTTTGCTCATTTTATATTATGCTTGTCAGCAAAGTTAATTATTTCGGGCAATTGCCAATAAACTTGCAAAAAGTATATTTAATTATTGAAATACATAACTTTAAGCAGTAATAACGTTTACATAGATATGCTAAAATGGCGATTAACACTTCTGCTTTTATTGCTGACAATTATTAGCAGGGCGGCATCTATTCTTATTCCGATGGACGAGGATCAGAAAAACCACCTGAAAGCCTACGGAATTACTTATTGGACCTTGCAAAATGGTTTAGAAGCAGAGTGGCTCTTAAATTACCGGGGCGGCAGTTTTCTGATAAAATACACAACGGGTTTAGAGAACGAATGTAAAATAAGAGGCGTAAGTTATGAGGTTATTGCCGATGCTAAAGTCACTTCTATATTAAATGAAATTTCCGATCCATCTGTAAACATGGATATGGTAAAATTGGAAAAACCACCAAAAATTGCCGTTTATTCCCCTAAAAATAAACTCCCATGGGATGATGCGGTTACAATGGTTTTGACATATGCGGAAATTCCTTATGACATTTTGTATGACGAAGAGGTTCTCAAAGGCGAACTGCCTAAATATGACTGGCTGCATTTGCATCACGAAGATTTTACCGGGCAGTATGGACGGTTTTGGAGTGCGTTTAGAAACGCAAGCTGGTACATACAAGATGTTAAAATTCAGGAAGAAACTGCCCGCAGAAATGGCTTTAAAAAGGTTTCTGAGATGAAACTGGTAGTTGCCAAAGACATTAAGAAATTTTGCGCCGGCGGCGGATTTATGTTTGCCATGTGTTCCGGACCGGAAACTTTTGACATTGCGCTTGCCGCGGATGGTGTAGATATCTGCGAAAGTATGTTTGATCATGACGGGGCCGATCCGAACGCACAATCGAAATTAAACTACAATAACACATTTGCCTTTCAAAACTTTAGGCTTGATGTAAACCCCAATAACTACGAGTTTTCTAATATCGATGCAACTCCTACCCGATTGGTAGATCCAACACATGATTTTTTCACGCTGTTTGACTTCTCGGCAAAATGGGATATTGTTCCTACAATGCTTACACAGAATCACGACAAGGTGATAAAAGGCTTTATGGGACAAACAACTGCGTTTCGCAAAGAACTGATCAAACCGGATGTATTAATTATGGGCGAAACAAAAACTGCTAATGAAGCCAGATACATTCACGGAGAGTATGGAAAAGGGCAATGGACTTTTTACGGAGGTCATGATCCGGAAGATTATCAACACGCTGTTGGCGATCCGCCAACCGATTTGAGCTTGTTTCCAAACTCACCCGGCTACAGATTAATCTTAAATAACGTGCTATTTCCGGCGGCTAAAAAGAAAAAGCAGAAAACCTGATCTTAATTATAGAATTTCCAGCTCAGTCCAAATTTCAATAATGCATCCGGCATTGGGTACTGACTTACGGTGTAATAGCCTTTGGATAATAAATTCTGATTGGCGTAATCGTACTTCAAAAATATATTGGTTCTTTTTAAAGTGGCTTTGATAAAAGCATCAACAACCGGATACGTTAAATACTGAACCGGATTATTGTAATTGTAAAACTGCCCAACATTTATCGCGTAAGCGGGAGCATCAAAACGCGTATTATATCGTACATCAAAACCGATGTTGGTATTTAATACCTTGAAAAACAGATTCGAAAAATAAAAACTGTTGTACGAGTAAATTTCGGGGGTTCTTAACAGATCCTGCGCATCACTTTTCTGGTAAACTATATAATTGTCCAGATGGAACTTTCCAAGCCGGAAATTTTTAGCCAGACTAATTTTCAACATATTAATAGCCGAAGCGTTTTGCACGGGCTCAATCTGCTGGGAAGGAGTACTTTCACGGTAGTACAAATAGTTATTTACTATATAATATTCGGCTTTAGCCGACAGGTTTATTTTTGGATTTTCATACAAAAACGACAAATTATTGACCTTCACACGGTCAAAAGAGTTTTCCCACTGCTGATACGTGTAATTCGCCCGCTCAAATAATTGTTCGGGAGATTTATTTTGAGAATAAGCTCCCAACACAATTCTGCCAATAGATTTACTTAGCAGGAAATTGGTATTTGCTTCGTATAAAAAATCACCCGCATTTTTTCCTTGTGCAATTTGTAAAAAATCGCCTTCTAAGTTAACACGATCACTAAAACGATAGCCAACTCCGGCTTGTAACGTTATGTTCTGAAAGTTATTCATCACATAATCATTCTGCTCATACTGGTAAAAATCGTGTTGAATTCCCAAATCCAATTTCACTTCATTTTTTAAAAATCCAACGGTTTTTCCACGCAGATAAAAACTGTACATAAACTCATTGTGCAAATTGTTAAGCTGGGTAGAATCTCTGGTTAAAACCAGATCTGCGAGTGAAACCGACGGAAAAGCTGAATTAGTATCTTCCTCGTTTTTAAAAAAGCTGTATTTACTTCGGGTATATTTCAGCGTATGCGAAATCCGTTGTGTTGGCAAAATTTGCATGCCCACGCTATCCGGATTGATAGAATCTATTCGACCTATATTATAAGACTGCCTCAGGAAAAAACTGTTTTCACGCCACGTTTGCTTGGGCCGGTTTGCGCCCGTAGCACTTAGTTTAACATAAACGGCATCTTTCCGGATATTGACATTGTTATTAAAGAAAATACTGTCGTTTAATATTGAACCGTTCTCTCCTGCCTTAATTGTATTTAAAACCACATTGCTCAATAAATTATAGCGCCTGTTCGGCGATTCATACCAGGCAAAAAAATCGGCATTTAAATGATCTGCTTTTTGATTAATGTAAAAACCCTCGGCGCCTATACGATTGTAATTTGCCCCGACATTTAAATGCGGATTAATATTTTGGGTGTGCGTAACTTTAAAAACCTGCTCCTGAAAACTTCCGTTAACATAATACAATTCTGTATATGGCGACCGGGCTCTGTAATACTTAACATCTTCTGCCTTAATAACATATTTATCAAGCGAATGAAAGCCCACATTAAAGCCAATTGATTTTGAAGGGCTAAACAGAAGATCGCGATAAGCAATTCCTAAACTCCCCAAGCCAATGGTTGGAGATTTTGGTTGATATAAGGGGCTGTAGTTTTGAAAATTTGCCAGCGTGGTATCTATCTGTTTTGTTTGAGTACCGTTTTTGAGCATTTTTAAATCCGCATAGCGAATAAATTTGGCAGTAACTATTACCGAATCAACATCCTCTTCCTCAATTTTACGCAAGGAATCTAAATCACTAACCTGGGCCGAAACCCGATTTGCGGTAAAACCAATCAGAAAAAATAAAACTAAACTACAGAGTTTTTTCATGTAAGATTAGAGATCAGATCTTTCAATATTTTTGTCATGCCGGGCTCTGCAGCTGTAGCAGACTTTATAATTTCCTCCACGCTAACCGGTTTTAAATCTTCAGGAAAACCTTCATCTGTAATAACCGAAATTGCAAAAACAGGTAAACCCATATGATTTGCTACAATTACTTCCGGAACCGTACTCATTCCAACCGCATCACCACCAATATTTCGCAAATACCGGTACTCTGCCTTGGTTTCCAAATTAGGTCCGCTAACAGAAATATAAACTCCTTTATGGCAATTTATTTGGTGCTTTTTAGCAATTTCCAAACCTTCTTTAATCATTTCCAGATTATAGGGCTGGCTCATATCCGGAAAACGCGGACCAAGATCGTCCATATTTCTCCCGCGAAGCGGATTATCCGGCTGCATATTAATATGGTCTTCAATAATCATTAAATCTCCCTTTTTAATATCCGGATTTAAAGATCCGCTGGCGTTGCTTACAAAAAGCTTTTTAATACCCAGCATCTTCATCACCCTAACGGGAAAAGTGATTTGCTTCATATCATAACCTTCATAATAATGAAGCCGGCCCTGCATAGCAACAACTTTTTTCCCGCTTAAGGTTCCAAAAATTAATTTTCCGGAATGAAATTCTAATGTAGATATTGGGAAATTTGGAATGTTAGAATACATCATGCTGTACTCAACGTCAATATCATTTACCAAACCACCAAGTCCGGTTCCTAAAATTATCCCGATTTCCGGCTCAAAATCACCAATTTTTCTCTGGATGTATTCTGTTGTTAACTGCGTGTTCTGTAACATATAATTTTATAAAATCGTTAAATTCTTCAGCTTCACGCTGATGAAATTGCGCCTTCACCGGAAGGTAATAAACCGGAAGGTCCTCAATTAGTTTCTGTATAGAAACAGTTTTTAAGCGCTGTATATCTTTCTCGG
>JBDTLL010000096.1:0-8235 GCA_039934815.1 Daejeonella sp.
TAAAACCTTCTCAAAATATTGGGTAAGTTGAAAAGTAAAACATAATTCTACAAATCCTTGCCTTTAAATTTCCTCAGAGAAATCATCAATGGAATAACAACCCAGATCATTAAACCGACAAATGACAGACTAATACCAATGCTGTTTCCAAAAAATTCACGGAACACTGCTCCGGTGTATCCCATTAGTGCCGAAATATCCATTTGAAGAAGTATTTGGATTCGGCTTAGGTCTATCGGGTTCAGGAAACTGAAAAACACCATGATCCTTTCTAAAGGATAATCCTGGAACTGGAATAAAAAGAATAAGACCAGTGCGTCAAATATCAGGGAGAAAAAGAGCCATAACAAAATAGAAAGGCCAATTCCTTTGGCTTTATCCCGGGTAACGCCCCCGGCAAGCATGGCTATACTGACAAAAACGACGGTTAAAAATAAGCCCATCGCAATCATCATGAGTCCGGTGGAATCCGCATGATAGAGTAGGATGGGGATTCCGGCACCAATAAAAAACGCCAAAGATAACGATGTGGCTAATCCTGAAAATATGCTTAACCAGATCGTTCTTCTTTGTAACGGCTGACTAACCAAAAGCTCTATAAACTCTGAACTATTATAAATGTAGATAGTTGAGAATATTATGCATATCAGGGGAACAATGATGAGGATGATGTTCAATAAACTTAGCAGTCCTTTGGCCGAATTACTTTCCAGATTAAATACACTCAATGAAATCAGAAGCAATAAAACGGTATAGATCAGTACAATTTTATTCTGGACAATGTCAACAATTACATATTTTAATATCTTCTTCATGCCGTTTGTTCGCTCATTATTTTGGCTATTGCTTTTGATAATTTAATTTCTCCTGTTTCTTCTTTCAGTTGAGAAAGCTTTTTGTGGAACAGCAATTTACCTTCGTGCATGTAAAACACTTCGGTTATCAGGTCATCCAATTCGCTTAATATATGCGAAGTAATCAGGATCAGCTTGCCATTTTGTTTCTCCCTGATGATCTTTTGCTTCAGCAATTCAGATGAAAGCGGGTCCAGTCCGGCAGTAGGTTCATCCAGAATCAAAACGTCCGGATTGAAAAGAAAAGCTAAACTAGCGCTTACTTTTTGGGTTGTCCCGCCCGATAAAGTCCGCATTCGTTTATCCATCATATTTTTCAAATTGAAACTTTCAATGAGATCCTCGTCAAGTGTCTTATCATTTTCTTTTCGGATGTCTTTCATCATGTCAATCACCTGTGCAATAGTCATATTCTCCGGATAGCGTCCTATCTGCGGCATATAACCAATCTGATTGCGGTACTTCCATTTGTTGGCAATGTCTTTCTTATCAAAATGAATTGACCCGCTATCCGGCACAACCATGCCAAGCAACGATTTGATCAGTGTAGTTTTGCCGCTTCCGTTTGGCCCCAACAAGGCGATACATTCCCCTTTGGAAAAGGTAACGGAAACCTTATCCAACACTTTTAATTTCCCAAACTTTTTGGTGATGTTTTTTGCAATAATCATAGTGGCAAACTTTTCATTAATGGCCTGGTATCTTTTAATCCTTCAGGCGTTACGCCGGGCATTATTTTTTCGCTCTCATCCAATAATGAAACTATCAAGCTTCTGAAAAGCATCAGGGCTGCGGGGTTGCTATCAATAATCATGGAATACATACTTACCGGATGATATGGCACATCGCCAATCCTATCCCTTTTCAAATCATAGCCTTCATATTTATCCCAATAGTTCCCATTGAAAGTATTCAATACCAGCGAACCATTTGTGCCAATGTCGAAAGTATTACCACTGAAATTATTCTTTGTAAAATCATTATCATCGCAGCTAGCCTGAATTTTTACCGCCCAACCATTATCAGCGAAAGAGTTTTTATATAAATTGATTCGGCTGCAGCCTTCCATGTGTATTCCAACTGTATTCTCCGTGAAATGATTTCCAGAAATATCACTGTCAGTAATGTCTTTCAGTAAAATACCATAAGCCGCATCGCCCCAATTGTTCAAAAAATGGTTATTGAACATTTGAATATGATTGGTGTACATTACAGCAACTCCGGATTCATTTTCTTCAAAAACATTAGCAATATACGTATCGTGGTGCGAGAACATAAAGTGTATGCCGTAACGAATATTTTTGGTGCTGATATTTCGCCATACCAATGAATTGGTTACAAATTCAAAGTATATTCCATCCCGGTGGCCTTTAATGGTATTGCCAATAATAAGCAGGCTATCACTGCGCCAGCCATTTATGCCATTACCACTTTGCACCTCATTTTTGCCATAAGCCGTTATCGAATTATTTTTAATGGTGCAGCTTTTACTGTTCTGCACATAAATGCCAAAGTTGGTATCATCCAAAATATTGTTAATCGCGGTAACATGATAACTATCCAGTATATTGATGGCACCGATATCCCGCATTTCCGAGCGGCCGCTATGCTGTAATTTAAAACCGTCTATGGTTGCGTTTTTGCCTTTTATCGTAATGATCTCATTTTTACTTTCGCCGTCAAGCACCGGGAAATCAATTCCTTTTAAAACAATTGATTTTTGAATAAGAATATGGCCTTGCTTGTAAATTCCGGCATCCACCAAAACCGTGTCGCCGTTTTGAGCCATATCAATGGCCTTTTGAATGGATTTTATAGTTTTTGATTGACCAACACGAATGGTTTTCGCGTCGACAGATATTATAGTGAAGAGTAAGAAAAAAGTACTAAGTATTAAGTTTTTAGTATTTTGATTGATATTCATGTTTATTAATTCTGTTCTGGCAGTTTGAATTTCTCAAATCCCAAATCTCTCTATCTATTTTATTAACATTTCCCAAGCGGTTTCATCCCCATTAAATTTTTGCGTTGCTTGTTTCAATTGAATTTCATTAGTAAAACTGGCTGTGTTTCCGCCCATAGGCGAACGTAGCTCGTCACTTTTATAGAGAAAGGCTTTATCAGCCTCAATAAAATCATGAGGCTGGTTAAAGTTGACCAGATAGGTTGCTTTTATGTCCTTTCGGTTGATAGCATCTGACTTTCGGAATTCCAGCACACAATGCATGTCATCAAATTTGAAGATCTTACCTTTTTTGGTAACGATTTCTGCGCCAAAGCGGTTATCAGCAATACTCATTCTACAAAAGCTGCAAGCATCTACACCCAGCTTAATGGGCGCTGGCCCTGTACTGCATCCCATCAGACAAAAAACAAATAGTATAGATACGACAGCCACCGCCTTATGAGCACTTTTTACAACTGTGGGCCCCTTTTTTCTATACTGAATAATTACAGCAACTAATAATAAACCTACTGCTATAAAAATCCATCCTCCGATATCGGGAATAGAATAGGCGCCAAAATTTAAAAGTTGTTTGTAACCAATCAAGGGTGGTTGGTATGTCATCCCCGGAACTTTAATAGCTGCGTTCGGATCCAGGTTATGGCCATAGTCATAATTCCACCGGTAAAAATCTACCATAGACACTATTCCGAAAATCAGGAATGAAAAAAACAGAGTTAAAAGCCACTTGCGCCTATTTATAGCTGCGACAAGGAAACAAAACGCGGCAAAAAAGCCAATGATGTAAGGCAAAACGGTAAACTCAATAAAGTCTTCGGTATGCAACGTTTTCATCCCAATATAGTGGTTAAGGCCATTGATGATATCAACATTGCCGGCCAATTTATTCGGATACATTTTTAGAATTAGGCCCTCGGGATACTGAGGTGCTTCCAATTCAATCTGCCAGAGCGGAACAAATAAAACGATTATTAAACCAATACCACAAAGGAGCGTGATGGCTCTGCCCATTCCTGTTAATTTTGAATCTATCATAATGTAGAATTAAATTGAAAGAAACCTGATTGATCTACAAAAGGTAAATTTCATTTTATCAATATCCTATTTGTTTTTATTTTGCAGGTGGCGGCAAAAGCACGCCATCAATAACATATATAATTCCATTAGAAGCCCGGATAGAGGTTATAACGGTAGCCGAATTGTTCAATTTAACAACTCCGTCTTTTACATTAACGGTAACATTATCGCCATTTACCATTCCCAGCGTTTGCCCGTCTGTTAGTGATTCCGGGCTAAGAGCCGACATGAAAACATGATATTGAAGAACGTTTTGCAAATCTTCTTTTTTATCGTCCTTCATTAATCCCTCTACAGTTCCTTTGGGCAGCTTGTTAAAGGCTTCGTTAGTTGGTGCGAACACTGTAAACGGGCCTGCATTTGAAAGAGATGTAACAAGTTCGGCCTGCTTCAAGGCAGCAACAAGTGTTGTATGATCGGGTGAGCCGACTGCCACTTTAACCACATCTTTTTGCGAATCATCATCCTTCACATTTTCCTGTCCGCCGGCTGAAATGGCATCAGTGGATGATTCAGTCCCATTTACGGTTTCCGTTTCTGTTCTGGTCTGGTTGCATGAAATCAATAACGGTAAAGCAGTGATTGCTAGTATTTTGCAGAGCGTTTTCATAATCCGTTTAATTTTAAATGGTTTATATTAAAAATAAAAAGGCCCTTATAGCCTTTTTATTTTGCTTACTTTATTTTTTCAAAAGTGAATCTGCGGCAGCTGAATTTTTACCCAGGCTAAACGAGATAGGAACATTTGACCCTTTCGGGGAAACCCTAACATAACCTGACATTTCCTGGTGCAGCGCACTACAAAAGTCAGTACAGTAAATAGGATACATTCCTGTTTTTAACGGAACCCATTTCAAAGTAGAAGTTTCGCCCGGCATAATCAGCAATTCTGCATTCAATGCGCCCTTTACTGCAAATCCGTGAGGAACGTCCCAATCCTGTTCTAAATTGGTTACGTGGAAATAAACTTCATCGCCCAACTTTATTCCTTCGATATTATCCGGAGAGAAGTGCGAGCGCATAGCAGTCATATATATATGAACCTTGTTTCCTTCGCGAACAACCTTTGATTTCTTTTCGCCCATAGTTACATAGGGATGTTTATTTGCTTCCAGTTTGAAAATTTTAACGGAGTTCTTTACAATTTTATCAGCTGGAATAGCCTGTGCGTAATGCGGTTCGCCAATGCTTGGATAATCATACAAAAGTTTCATCTTATCGCCACTAATATCAAATAACTGAGCACTTTGGGCGAGTTCAGGACCCGTTGGCAGGAATCTGTCTTTGGTAATTTTATTATAGGCTATTAGATATTTTCCATATGGTTTTCTGGTATCTCCTCCTGGTATCATCAAGTGGCCTGGAGAATAATAAGTTGGGTGTCTGTCTAAAATCTTTAAGTCTTTAACATTCCATTTAACAATTTCTGATGAAATAAAGAAAGTAGTATAGGCATTTCCATTTCCGTCAAACTCGGTATGCAAAGGACCTAAGCCTGGTTTTTTTACTTCACCATATAAAGCAGATTCGTATTTTAATACCGGAATTCCTTCATAATTTCCATCAAAAGTTTTGTTGGCGATGGCTTTTTGGATTTTGCTGAATGAAAATACCGGAATCAACGCAGCCAGTTTACCGCTTCCTACAATATATTCACCAGAAGGATCTACATCACAACCATGCGGCGATTTAGGGCAGGGGATCATGTAAACAATATCCGGGAAATCCTTTACATCAATAACCGTCACTTCGTTCTCCATTTCAGATGTGGCAGAATGCGTAGCATCATCATATTTGTTATGAGCATATTTTACTGTCTGTTTTCTTCCTTTTCCAGCTTTTACATATTCTTCAGCCTTTTTCCAGTTAACTGCCAATATATAATCCTTATCGTTTTTAGAAGCGTTTACTTCCAGCAAGGTATGCGCCTGCTCTGAGTTGTAGGTACTAAAGAAGAACCAGCCACTGCTCGGACCTTTACCACTATGGCTTAAATCGAAATTCATTCCCGGCAATAGAAGTTGGAAGGCAATTTTCATATTACCGTCGGTTGGTGCAACACTAATGAAACTGATCGTTCCCTTGAAGTTTTTCTTATAGGTGTCAATCGGAACATCACCGTTTTTATCATCCATCGGGACGCTAAAACGAGTGCCGGCAACAACGTACTCCGAATTTTCGGTTATGAATGGAGATGAATGATTACCGGCACTATTTGGTATTTCAATGATCTCGGATGTACGGAAAGTTTTCAGATCAATACGTGCAACCCGTGGAGTATTATTGGCATTGGCAAATAACCAACGGCCGTCACTTTCACCATTCGTTTGTGATAAGTCGAGGTGATGCTGATCATCCCAGGGAACTTCCCCATGTGACGTGTTCAACATCGGTTTTGTTTCTTCATTGTATCCCCAGCCACTTTCAGGGTCAGCCGAAAAAACAGGAATTACTCTAAATAAGCGACTTGACGGTATTCCGTAAACGCTCACCTGGCCGCTAAATCCGCCGGAAACAAAATTGTATAATTCGTCGTATTTGCCGGGGGCAACATACACCCTTTCAGCAGCATCGCCGCTGATGGAGTCTGCTGCATTTTTGGGTTTACAGCCTGAAATGCTCAGCATAATGAATGCTGTTACTGAAATAGCCGTTAATAAAATCTTTTTCATGTTTGTAATATTAAGTTGGATAAAAAAGGCAAAGACTACCTCTTTTGATGAAAAATCAATTCATTGGGTGAAAAAATAAAAGAAACTCTAAAAGGAAACGGGATATGCGATTATCCGATCAAAGCTGAACAGATGTATTATTTTACATTATCAATTTTGCGCATATACTCATATATATTGCGTGCATCATCATCGCTTAAACTCTGATTAGGCATGCGAACCATACAAATTTCAAGCATCGCCTGAGCTTTAGGATCTTTGTCAATCATCGCATCAGTGTTGGTCATAAAATTCATGATCCATTCCGGGGTATGACGTGAGGTAACACCGGCCCAGCCTGGTCCTACTAATCTTTCATCAGTAGATTTGTGGCAAGACATGCATTTCAGATCAGCGATTGCTTGACCTTTTTCTGCCATTGACGCATCGAGCTTTTCGCTAACCTGTACGTTTTCGAATTTTCCCTCACCACGATTTGGATCATAAGCAGGTTTTCCATCTTCGGCAGTTTGGTCTGTTGTAGCCGACTCTGTAGATTGAGAATTGTTTTGTTCGCCCGAACCACCACATGAGGCAATAAATAATGCTATTGAGCAAAAAATAAGGGTTTTTTTCATCATAATAAATTTGATTTTTCGTTTTACTATATTACAGTAGTAAGTTACTTTTTTTTATGATAAGAGACACATAATTAGATGATTGATATCATCGCCAGTTTAGGCCAGCTCAAATTATTTTAAATCTTTTATTAATGATTTTTGATTACCAGTAAAATAACAAAACCCGTTTTACCAAAGTAGAACGGGTTTTGTGATTTTCGATCTTTAAGAATAACTTCCTAAGCTGTTCCTTTTAAAATTTTATTCCAGTACATCCAGGGCAAAACTTTAGTCTTTAAAAGCCACATGCTGTAACGTTCTTTAGCCTGATTAAAAGGGAACGTTTCCATCGGTTCATTATCATAATCAAATTCTGCCAGCACTAATTTTCCATATCCGGTAATTAGAGGACAAGATCCGTAACCGGAATATTTTTCTGCAAGTGATTGGGATTTCATCAGCGAAAGCAAATTTTTAACCAGAACGGGCGCTTGTTTACGTACCGCGGCACCGGTTTTTGCGTTCGGCGTATTTCCGGCATCGCCGCAGCCAAATATGTTTTTGTAGGTTTTATGTTGTAAAGTGTATTTATCCAGATCAACCCAACCCAAAGGGTTATCCTTCATGGCCAAAGGACTGTTTTTTATAAAGTCCGGAGCCGACTGCGGAGGCGTAACATGAATCATGTCAAACGATTCTTTTACAATTTCTGACTCGCCTTTTTCATTTGTGGTTTCAAAATAAGCCAGTTTTTTCGGGCCGTCAATCTCAACCAGATTTTTGTGGAAATGAGTTTTAATTCCGTAGTTTTTAATTACTTCATTTAACACGTCGGCATATTTTGTGACGCCGAAAATAACTCCGCCACCGCTAAAAAAATGAACTTCAGATTTTTCAGTTAATTTATGTTTCTTAAGATAATCTGCCGACAGATACATGATCTTTTGCGGAGCTCCGCCGCATTTAATGGGCGTATTTGGATTTGTAAAGATCATTTTACCACCCTTAAAATTTTTAAGAACTTCCCAGGTGTAAGGAGCAGATTCGAACGTGTAATTACTGCAAAC
>JBDTLL010000097.1:0-8184 GCA_039934815.1 Daejeonella sp.
TTATTACTTGCCCAGGGTGCAGAAGGTATTGCCGTTGGTTTGGCAACTAAAATAATGCCCCACAACTTTATTGAGCTTATAGATTCATCTATTGAAGTGTTGAAAGGAAATCGCCCGGATTTACTGCCAGACTTTATGATGGGCGGCATGGCCGATTTTAGCAATTACAATGAAGGTCAGCGTGGAGGAAAAATCCGGGTACGTGCAAAAATTACCGAACGCGATAAAAAAACGCTTGCGATAACTGAAATTCCATTTTCTACCACAACAGGAGGATTGATTGATAGTGTGATAAATGCCAACGATAAAGGCAAGATCAAAATCAAAAAGATAGAAGATAATACGGCACGCGATGTTGAAATTATTATCCATCTGGCGCCCGGTATTTCGCCCGACGTGACGATTGATGCATTGTATGCCTTTACAGATTGCGAAGTTTCTATCTCGCCGAATACCTGTATCATAAAAGGCGATAAGCCTTATTTTATGAGCGTAAACGATATTTTGATCGAGAGCACTCAACATACAAAAGCATTATTAAAGCAGGAACTTGAAATTAAGCTGGCCGATCTCAAGGAAAAAATATTCTTCAGTTCCCTGCTTAAAATATTTATTCAGGAAGGAATGTACAAGCATCCTGAATATGAAAGTTCGGGAAATTTTGAAATGGTGACGGAAGTTTTGAACAGACTTTTTGAACCGTTTTTTTCTCAGTTCTACCGCGAAATTTTGCCGGAAGATTATAAGAAACTAATTGATAAACCAATGAGTAGCATTACTCGTTTTGACGTAAAAAAGTCGGACGAGCAGATGAAAAATCTGGAGAATGAGATCAAAGAAGTTAACCGTCATCTCCGCCATTTAACAGATTATGCTATCGCCTGGTTTGAGAAGTTAAGGAGCAAATACGGCGCAGGCAGAGAGCGTAAAACCGAAATACGTGCATTTGATAAAGTGGAAGCTGCTAAAGTAGCTCTTGCAAATGTAAAACTGTACATGAACGTTCAGGACGGATTTATTGGAACCGGTTTGCGGAAAGATGAATTTGTAGCCGATTGTTCTGATCTGGACGAGATTATTGTTTTCCGCGAAGACGGCAAGTTTAACGTAACCAAAGTTGCCGAAAAAACTTTTGTGGGCAAGGGAATTATCCATGCCCAGGTTTTTGTAAAAGGCGATGAGCGCACAGTTTACAACATGATTTATCGCGACGGCGAAAGTGGAATTTCTTACGTAAAAAGATTCTCTGTTTTAGGCGTTACCCGCGATAAAGAATACGATCTGACCAAAGGGAGCAAAGGATCGAAAGTATTGTACTTTACGGCAAATCCAAACGGTGAGGCCGAGATTGTAAATGTACAGTTGAAGCCACATACGAAGTTGAAAAAGCTTCAGTTCGACCTGGATTATACAGAAGTTGCCATTAAAGGTCGTAGTTCAATGGGTAATATTGTCACCAAATATCCGGTCAAAAAAATCATCCTGAAAAGTAAAGGAGTTTCTACTTTATCGGGCAGGAAAATTTGGTATGATGATATTCTAAAACGCTTAAACGTAGATGAACGCGGCAAGTTTTTAGGTGAATTTGACGGAGAAGATAAAATTCTCACGCTTAATCGCGATGGCGTTTACGAGTTAAGCAGCTTTGATTTGAGCAATCACTTTGAAGATCACTTACGCATTATAGAAAAATATAATCCGGAGAAAATTTACTCAATCATTTATATCGATGGGAAATCGAAGAATTATTATCTGAAAAGATTTGCGTTTGAAAACACCGCTCTTGGTAAAAAAACAAGCGTTATCTCAGAAGAAAATGGTTCTAAAATGATTTTAATTTCTGCGAAATCCGCCCCAAAAGTAAGGCTGGAATTTCTGAAAGGCAAAGGGCAGGTGGAAGAACATCTGGAGCTTGACCTTTCTCAAACAATTGATGTAAAGGGTATGAAAGCGATGGGAAATCGTTTAAGTCCGCATGAAATTAAGAAGATTGAACTTATTGAAGAAACTGAGCCTGAAACGGATGGTGTCTCTGAAGAAGTTAAAAAAGAAAATGTGGCAGAAAGTCCGGAAAGTGTGCCTGTAGTTTTTGATGAAACAGAAAGCGGCGTGCAGCATATGGCCTCAGAAAAATCTGTGATGGCAATTGATATTGAAAACGAGCCCGAAAAGAAACCGGAAATAAAACCTAAAAATCCCGATAAGAGAACAGAGCAAAATGTAACAAAGGATGCGACTTTAAAAGATTCTAAAAAGGAAAAAAAGGAAAATAAAAAGGAGGAAGAAGTTGTGCCGCCAAAAAAGAAAATCGATTTCGAAATCACCAATCCCGATGATGTGGATATAGATGATAAAGGACAGTTAGGTTTATTTTAAGGGGGTAAATTATAGGAATTTTTTAAACTTGCGTTGTGCGAACTCAGATTACAGCCTCTTTTTTATTTGCTTGGCATACCATTAGTCATCCTCATTTTTAGGCTGAAGCTTTATAAAAGCACTTCTGCGGGGAGAGGGCATTACTGAATTTTCTCCTTTTACAGATTTCCAAACTACTTCATTCAATTCCAGATCCGGAGCAGAATCTTCTTTGGCGAAATTCCATTTTTCTGATTTTTCTGCACTCTTGTTCGAAGCCAGATTTCGTGCATCCAAACTTACTCTAGCAGGTTTAACATCATAAACCTGCAAGTCTGGTTCTGCCGAAAAGCAATCAAAAAGTGGTAGCGCCGCTGCATCATACTGACTCATCGGCTTTAAGCCTAAAATTAATTCCATGGTTCTCAAAATGCCGGAAGTCGAGTACATCGTATGATTTACAGTCGCCCTTTTAGTGTACGGACTGATGACAAAGGCTGGAGAGCGGTGCGCATCTACATGATCCGGACCGTTTTGCGCATCATCTTCCAAAACAAAAATTGCAGATTCCTGCCAAATATTACTATGAGAAATATAATCTACCAGCCTGCCCAAAGCCAGATCGTTATCGGCCAAAGCCGCAGTCGGTGTAAATTTACCTTTCTTTTGTCCGCTGGTATGATCGCTGGATAAACGAATAGTGCTGAACTGAGGAACGGCATTTTTGCGGAGCAAAGAATCAAAATCATGTTTCCAGATTTTTACTCTATCAACATCTTTAATATCCATATCAAATCCGGGCGACTGCAAACAGATATTTCCTTCCAAAGCTTTAATGTTCGCTTTTCCGTCGCCTGAAAATTCGCCATAACTGCGGTAGGTTATTCCTGCTCTTTTGCAATGATCCCAAATAAATCCGTCTTTTGGAAAAGCAACTTTCCGGCTTCCTTCAAAATCATAATTTCCGCCACGGCCACCATAACTTGTAGGCCAGGTTTTTTCCACAAAATCCGTAGCATACGCGGCGGTGCTCCAGTTATGACCGTCGGCACTCACTTCGGCGTCCACATAAAAATTGTCTAACAGAACAAATTCCCTGGCCAGAGCGTGATGATTGGGTGTTATTTTCTCCGGGAAAATACAAAGCGAAGAATCGCCGTTCCCTTCCTTCATGTCACCTAAAACCTGATCGTAAGTTCTGTTTTCTTTGATAACATAAAAAACATACTTTATGGGCGATTTTTCTAAACTGCTCATGGGAATCGGATTCCCTTTTTCACCTTTTGGCTGATCTGCAATCTTATCCGTAAAGGGAGAATTTGCATAAACCTTAGAGCTGTAATCCGCTAACAACTTCGTATTGGGTATATTGATGAAAGAAAGTGTTCCTTTAAAAAGACCGCCAATATATTGTACTTCTTTTTTCTCCGTAGATCCTTTCTGGTAGCCGCTATCATCCGGTTTTATAGGTTGTGGCCCGTTGGGGTTGGCAGAACTAGAAAAGCCTTTTCCGTTGGCAACCAGAATTTTATTTTTCCAGATTTTAACATTGCTTGGATACCAGCCGGTTGGGATAAATCCCAAAGACTTGCTTTCGCCCGGCTCTGACACATCAAAAACGGCCAGACAATTGTTGTCCGCATTGGCGATGTAGAGGGTTTTCTCGTCGTCAGACAGCGCAAGTCCGTTAGTTGTTGAGCCCGTTAAATTGGTTGGATACAAGGATGCCGAAATGGTTTCTATAACTTTTTGATCTTTCGTACTTATAACTGAAACCGAGTTACTGTTCGCGTTAGCTACGAATAAAAACTCTCCGTTTTCAGTTAGCGTGATTTCGTTGGGATGACTTTCGGTTGCTATTTTTGAACTAATTTGTTTTGTCTGGCAGTTGAAAACTGCAATTTGATCAGCTCCCCACAAGGAAATGTATAGTTGCTTCTTATCCGGTGATAATACGCAGGCATACGCTTCTGCTCCTAATGCTATTTTGCTTATTCTCTTTTTCGTTTTCAGGTCGAATAAGTACAGCGAGTTATCTTCTTTACTTACAGTATAGAGGATTTTTTTGCTATCATCCACATCAATTCCTGCCGGCGAAATTTTTTCTTTTGGCCATGCTTTTCCTAAAACCAACGTATCTGCATTGCCCAATTTTTTATTCTTTACAGGATAAATCAGAATTAGGTTATCGTTTCCGCCGGAAGCATATAAATATTTTGAGTTTCGGCTAAATTTCAGTCCATACCATGATTTGCCAATTTCTTTCTGATCCAGAAGCTGCTCCGTACTTGCGTCGATTAACTGAATGGACTGCTTACTTTGGCCGTTATTTGTAACAGCAATTAAATTTCCTTTACGGGAAACCTGCATATTTAAAGGTAAATCGCCAAGATTGACGGATCTGCCGACAGGGCTCAACGACCAGCCATTTGGGAGTAATATTTTTGAGTTGTTTTGTGAATACGTATTCAAAGAGAATCCTGCTAACAGAAAAAGCAGGATTGATGACAGGTAAAATTTCATAGTTAAAATTGCGAAAATGAATTTCCTAATCCAATTAAAACACAAAGAAAAGCGGTTTTACTTTGATTTTAATAATTCGGGTTTGATTTTATCAGAAAATTCCTGAGCTAATTTGGCCAGTTTGGGTTGTATTACAAAACTGCAATACGGTTTGTTTACATTGTCATTAAAATAATTCTGGTGATAATTTTCTGCTTCGTAAAATTTAGAAACCGGAGTAATCTCGGTAACAATAGGATTGTCGAAAACGAGTTCTTTATCCAAACGATCAATCATCTCCTGCGCTTTTTCTTTTTGCTCCTGCGTGTGATAAAATATTACTGAACGATACTGCGTTCCCATATCATTTCCCTGACGGTTGCGGGTTGTTGGATTATGGGTGCGAAAAAATACGAGTAACAGTTCTTCAAAAGTAATTTCATCCGAATCGTAATCCAATTGGATCACTTCGGCATGACCGCTATCACCATTGCAAATATCAGTGTAAGTTGGATCTGGTTTATGACCTCCCATATAACCTGATACTACGTTTGAAACACCTTTTAAATTCTGGAAAACGGCTTCTGTACACCAGAAACAGCCCGCACCAAATGTTATTTGTTCGCTATTCATGGTTTATAAACGTTACACTACTTATTTTGGTTTTTGAGCCAGTTAGTTTAAATCCCATTTTTTGGTCATAAAAAAATCCGCTTTATGCAAGCGGATCTCTTAAGTTTTTAAATGTTATTGGTATTGTATATAACTTGGAATGGGTTTTAATTTCATTAAATCTTCCGGTGTCATCATACGGTTTGGAGCTTTCTTAATATCATTTTTGTAAAATAATTTAAAGCCTGCAAATTGAACCGGCTGCCTCTCAATAAAATAACGATACGTTCCTTTTTTCAGCTCCGGCTCACCCCATCCATCCATGTGCATTACAAATTGAACTTCCGGGCGTAATTTAATGTTTTTATAATTGGTAACCATTTTCTCTGTAAAACGGTGCAAAACAAATATTTTTGGAGGCAGATTGTTTTGTTTGATCAGTTTGGCAAGATAGTCTGTACAGTAATTTACATCAGACGCATCGTAAGTGCCAATTTTAGCACCTGGTCTTTGACCACCTTTCATTGAAAACTCCGGGTCGATTCCCAAATGAACGTTCGGCATTTTCAGATACTTTTCTATGCGAGGCAATTCTTTTTGTATTGTACTTAAACCTACCTGTAAATCTAAAAACAAGATTGCGTTATGCATTTTGGCAATGGTTAATGCAGAATCTATTTGCTTGTCGGGCATGCGGTTTACATACATTCCGTCTTTACCGGGTGTGCCGCTGGCAACCACCGCAATATAATGTATACCTGCCTGCACCGGAGTTTTAGGATCCACTTTTTCCCATCTTTTAATTTCCGCATTTAAACGGCTCCACATTTCTTTTGGCGCATATTCACCTAAAGCTCCCATTTTTTTGGAATGCATATTTCCGTAATAAACTACCACACGCTTATTAGGTAAAATAGCTCCCGGCAACGGATAAGGCTGATTTGAGACCGGCCAGCGACCTGATGTGTCTCCGTTTGCAAGCTCACGTAATTTTTGATTGTATTTTGCAGTATCAATTGTACTGCTAACAGTTTCTTCTTCAGCTTCAGGTGCAACTGTTGTTGAATCTGTTAGTGTTGATTTTCCATTTGCTTTACTTGTTGTTTCTGTACAGTTTGTAAAAGATCCGAATACCAAAGCGGCCAGGCCAAGGGTTAATGTAAATTGTTTTTTGTTTATCATATTAGTTGTGTGTGTTCTTTTTTGCTGGCCCATACAAGATTTTTCCGTTGCGGGTACCGTTATGTTTACTTTTTTCGACTGTAATTTTACCGTTTACAATTACGTATTCAAATCCTTTGGAAAATTGATGCGGCTTCTCATACGTAGATAGGTCCTCAACAGTTACCGGGTCAAAGATAACAATGTCGGCCACCATTCCTTCACGTAAAATGCCGCGATTTTTAAATCCAAATTTTTGAGCCGGCAACGATGTCATTTTTCGGATGGCATCTTCCAGTGTCAGAATATTTTTCTCCCGAACATACCTCGATAAAACCCGTGAATTGCTGCCATAACCACGCGGATGCGGAACGCCAGACCCGAATTCACGTATGCCCGAATCAGAAGCGATCATGGCATTGGGGTATTTCATGATATTTTCAACATCGGCTTCATCCATCGAATGAAATATCATGGATGCTCCACCTTGTTCGGTGAGGTCTAAAATGGTTTCTATTTCGTCAGGTATTGTGTTTTCTCTGCCTAAAATTTGGTTGATCTGATGAATGCTTTTCCCGTTATATGTGGAGTCTGGTTTAAAGCGGGCGACAACCGCATAATCAAAGTTTGGTCTTTGCCGCTTTTCCATATCCGAGATCATTTCATCAATTATTTTTTTACGGATAACCGGATCGCGTAAGCGGAAATTAATAGAATCTTTACCGTTTTCTAAAGCCCATGACGGGATCATCGAATTTAAACTGGTACTGCTTGCTGTGTACGGATATTGATCTATGGTAACATCAAAGCCATCTGCTCTGGCTTGTTTTACCATGCCAAGGGTTTTATCTGATTGTCCCCAATACGGTTTGCCAATTTTAAAATGAGAAATTTGAACGGGCATATTGGCTTGCTTGCCTACGTTTATGGCTTCATCAATTGCTGCAAAAACCTGCTGACTTTCACTCCGGATATGTGAAGTGTAAACGCCGTGATATTGAGCGGCAGATTTAGCGAGCGCTACAACTTCGTCAGTCTTAGCATACGTACCCGGAATATAAATTAAGCCTGTAGAAAATCCCACGGCACCATCTTTCATAGCCTGAGCAACCAGATTTTTCATTTTATTCAACTCTTCTGTGGTTGGTTCTCTGTTTGCAGTTCCCATCACCGCTTCGCGTACAGAATTATGGCCTACAAAACTGGCAACGTTAACAGATAACTTCAGACTGTCCAGCATTTTGAAATAATGTTTCAAATCTACATTTGATGATCCGCAGTTTCCCGTTATCACGGTTGTTACTCCATCATAAATAAAGTTATCGGCAGTCGGAGTGATTTTTTCGTCGCCTTCTATATGAGTATGTACATCGATAAAACCCGGCGAAATTACTTTATTACGGGCGTCTATTATTCTTCGGGCTCTTGTATTTGCAAGATTTCCAATAGCCACAATTTTTCCTTTGCGGATAGCGATATCACCATAAAACCAGGGATTACCTGTTCCGTCAATAATTTTCCCGTTTTGAATTAGCAAATCTGCTTTCGGCTGTG
>JBDTLL010000098.1:0-8162 GCA_039934815.1 Daejeonella sp.
TTCTTCAAAGCGAACGATCTTTTTGCCATTTACAGCAGTAATTTTATCTCCGGCCTGCAAACCAATATTTCTTCCGATAATTCCGGGAGCGATACCATATTGCAATTTATCATTCGGGGTATAAGTTTCGCCAAACTTCAGCGTAAGCATCCAAAAAATGAAAATTCCCAGAACTATGTTTACTGTAACACCGCCAAGCATGACAATTAGTCGTTGCCAGGCCGGTTTTGATCTGAATTCCCAGGGTTGCGCCGGACCAGCAAGCTGATCGGTGTCCATAGATTCATCTATCATTCCGGCAATTTTAACATAGCCGCCCAATGGCAACCAACCAATTCCGTATTCACAACCTTTATAATTGAAACTAAAAAGTTTAAAACCCCAGGCATCAAAAAACAAATAGAATTTCTCTACTCTGATGCCGAAAGCCCGGGCTGCAAAAAAGTGCCCTGCCTCGTGCAGAATAATCAAAATAGATAATCCAAGAAGCAGTTGTCCTGCCATTACTAATCCGTCCATGCGTTTTCTCTAAAATTTTATATTGGATATTTTTGTTAACGATTTGTTACTAATTCCTGTGCGTACACGCGGGTCTCGCGGTCGGTTTCCAGGTAATCTTCTAATGAAGGATTTTTAACCAGCGAAGCTTTTGCCATGCAACTTTCTATTACGTCGCTCATCTGCAAAAATCCCACACGGTTATTCAAAAACTCGGCCACTACAACCTCATTGGCAGCATTGATCACACATGGCATGTTGCCTCCGCAATTGAGCGCATCGAAAGCAAGTCCCAAATTTCTGAACGTTTTGCTGTCCGCCTGCTCAAAAGAAAGCGTCGGGTAATCCATGAAATTAAACCGGGGGAATGTATTTTCTATCCTTTGCGGATAAGCAAGAGCATATTGAATGGGCAATTTCATATCTGGAAGTCCCATTTGTGCTTTCATGGAACCGTCTTTAAATTGAACGATAGAATGCACTATAGATTGCGGATGAACAATGACATCGATCTGATCTACTTCCAGATTAAACAGCCATTTGGCTTCTATCACTTCCAAACCTTTATTCATCAGGCTGGCAGAATCAATTGTGATCTTCGCACCCATCACCCAGTTAGGATGTTTGAGTGCTTCTGTACGTGTTACGGTTGCTAAAAATTCAGAATTTTTTCCCCGAAAAGGACCACCGGAAGCTGTTAAATATATTTTTTCTACCGGATTATTTTCTTCGCCGGCAAGGCACTGAAAAATCGCCGAATGTTCTGAATCTACCGGCAGAATTTTCACGTTGTGTTTGGCGGCCATTTCTGTGACCAGTTCTCCCGCAACAACCAATGTTTCCTTATTTGCTAACGCGATGTCTTTCCCGGCTCTTATCGCGGCAAGCGTAGGCTTTAAACCCGCAAAACCAACCAAAGCTGTCAACACAATATCAATTTCTGAACTGGTTACAACCGAAGCAAGATCTTCCAAACCGCAAAGAACTTTACAACTTGCAGAGGCAAGCGCATTCTCCACTTCTTTGCACTTGCTTTCTTCGCCAATTACTACATACGAGGGCTTAAACTCAAGCGCCTGCTGTATTAATAATTCAGCATTGCTTTGCGCCGTAAGCACAAAAACAGAGAACCGATCCGGGTTTTGCCTGATCACTTCCAGTGCCTGTGTGCCAATACTTCCGGTTGAACCCAGAATTGCTATATTCCTTTTAATCAAAATTTTTAATTTTCACGGAGATTTAAAATCGATCAAATATCCGGTATTTATTTCTTAATGTAAGCAGCCAGCTCGTCAGCAATTTTCCGGTCATTACTTAATCGGGGTACTTTATTCTGTCCTCCAAGTTTTCCCTGAGACCGCATGTAATTGATGAAAGCATCTTTCTCTAAACTACGTATTACCAGGGGCTGCAAGATCTTTCCTTCGATCAGATCAAAGTAATAAGTGTTCTTTTTCTGCATGGCCTCATCCACCAATTTTGCAAAACTCTTTTCATCTGCCGGCGCTTTGGCGTACTCTATAAACCACTCATGGTAAGGTAATGTTCCGTTTGCCGGATTTACCTGCGGTGCCACTGTAAATTCTGTGATCTCCACTCCTTCCTTCTTGGCAACCGAGAGTAATGCGTGTTCAACTTCTTCGCCAATAACGTGCTCGCCAAAAGCCGAAATATAGTGTTTTATACGACCGCTTACTACAATACGATACGGATCTTTAGAAATAAACTTAACCGTATCGCCAATACTATAGCCCCATAATCCGGCATTTGTATTTAAAATCAGGGCGTAATTCTTCCCCAATTCTACATCCTGCAAAGATAAACGAGTAGGGTTTTCGTCAAAGTATTCTTCTGTCGGAATAAATTCGTAAAATATTCCAGCATCCACTAATAGCAATAACCCGGGCTCTGTTTGCGAATCCTGAAAAGCGATAAATCCTTCTGAAGCGGGATAGGTTTCTATAGAATCTACTTTTCTACCAATGCTTTCTTCGAGTTTTGCACGATAGGGTTCGAAATTGACGCCTCCGTAAACAAAAAGTTTAAAATTCGGGAAAATGTCTTTGATTTTTTTGCCGGGCGATTTTGAAATCAACCGGTCGAAATACATTTGAACCCAGGGCGGAATTCCGCTAATGAGGCGCATATCAGAATGTATGGTTTCATCAACAATGGCATCCACTTTTTGCTCCCAATCCTCAATACAATTAGTTTGATAACTGGGCATCCTGTTTTTCTGCAAATAATTAGGAACGTGATGCGCCACAATGCCGGACAGACGTCCGGTTTTAATGCCTGCTTTTTCATCCATAATGGGACTTCCTTGCAGGAAAATCATTTTACCGTTTATAAAATCTGTGTTCCCGGTTTCATTAATATAGCATAAAAGCGCATTACGTGCAGCTTTTATATGCTCGGGCATTGATTCTTTCGAGATCGGAATGTATTTCATCCCGGAAGTTGTTCCTGAAGTTTTGGCAAAATAAGCAGGTTTGCCGGGCCAGATCACATCCGCTTCACCAGCTACTACCCTTTCTATGTACGGGCGCAGTTCTTCATATTCCCTTACGGGAACAGCTTTCTTAAAATCTTCGTAGGTTTTTATAGAATCAAAATGATGATCACGACCGAAGGCTGTATTTTTTGCATCGGCAATTAGATTTTGAAACACATTTTGCTGAGCCGTAAGCGCATTTTTCTTCCATTTGTTAATCTGCCCGACTACATATGCGGCAAATGGCTTACTTAAAGCGGCTTTAATTCCCATTTTACTTTTCAGGATTTTCTATTAAAACATCTTCCTCGTCGGTATAATTGTTTACCATTTGGCGATAAGCAATAATTATTACCAGACTTGAGAAAGGAACTGTAAATAACAAGCCGATAAAGAGTGCTAATGCGCCTAAAATATTTATACCTAATATAAACATGAATAATAAAAAGATGATCCAAAAATTTCCGGCGGTCAACGTCCAGCTTTGGCTGATAGATTCTGAAGCGCCAGATTCCTGATCGACAATAAAACAAACCACAAATGCCAGCCGAACTGTAAAATAAATTATGGGGATGGCAATTAGTGCAAACACCGGTACCAGATCCCAGCTAAATGTATTGGTGGTATCAATCTCCGGACTATTGATGAAATATACGGAACTGATCAAGGCGATTATCAGCACCAGCAAAATGCCAATGATCAGTTTTACCAACACAAAGTTCATCGCTTTTACCAGATTGGGCACAAAATCCGGAAGCTCCGGTTCACCTTCTTCGTCAATTAACTTGAAAACTACCTGATAAAAAGCAACTGTAAAAAACGCATCAAAAAGCGCCAGAATAATATTTTGCGCAATTAAACTCACCTGACTTTCGCCACCGAACAAACCTTTTAAAAGGGTTGTAATGATCAAAATCACTACGAATTGAACGGCTGTAAATCCAATTAAAATCCAAATGTTTTTTTTCGCAAAGCTCCAGGCATCTGCTAATATCTCGTTTACCGAGAAGGGCTTATTCATATTGTTTTATCCTTGTTTTAATATTATTCGCTTCCAAAAATCCTGCATAAAACCCAAGCCGTAAGCAGTTAGCTGTACAAATGCAGCTATAATGCTCAAAAATGCAACTTTTGCTGATTTATTTTTCATCCATGAATGAAAAAATATCAACAAAACGTATAATAAGAGGAAAACTTTGCAAAAATCGGCTAGAGGTACATCCAGAATGCTTAACATCAGACTTACGAAAAGAAAAATAGTGAACATTGCCGGAAAAAAATGAACCAGCTTCAACTCTTTAGGAAAATGCTTATAAATGTTAATCCTGGCTCTGCCAAAAAAATGCAGTTGCTTAAAAAACTGAACAAAATCCGTTCGGCGTTTGTGGTAAACCACAGCATCCGGAATTAAACCAATTTTAAAACCCATGCTATGAATGCGAATACTAAATTCAATATCCTCACCCAAACGGGTTAAAATAAAGCCCTTGCTTTTCTCCCAAACCTCCCGGGAAATTCCCATATTAAAACTACGTGGATGGAAAGTGCCTAAATGTTTTTTGTTACCACGAATTCCGCCTGTTGTAAATGGCGAGGTCATGGAATAACTGATGGCTTTTTGAGTTGGCGTAAAAGATTCATGCGCACCATCCGGACCACCGAAAGCATCGAGCGGATTTTTGAGCAAATAATTTTTTACGGTTTCCAGATAGTTTACCGGAATCAGGCAGTCCGAATCAAAAACGATGAAATAATCTCCTTTTGCTTTCGCGAAGCCATAATTTCGGGCAAATCCCTGTCCTGCGTTTTCCTTAAAATAATAATGAATATCCAGCTTATCGCGATAGCGATCTACAATCTCTTTCGCATCCTGAACCGAACCATCTTCAATAATCAAAACTTCAAACTGCGTGTATCGCTGCTGAGTTAAAGTGTGCAGCAATTCATCAATTTCCTGCGGCCGATTGTAAAGAGGAATGATTATGGAAAAAAACATTGATGAATCTAAAGGTTAGGCTAAAAAATATTCGGACGGTAATTATATTGTTTTAGCAATCTGATACGAATTTCTTTCCGGAGCGTTGCGTGAAACTAACTCGGAAATAAAGCCTGTTAAAAACAGTTGGAAACCAACAATGATGGCCACCAGCGCAATATAAAATAAAGGCTGCGAAGTTACTTCGCGGGAATATGGAATATGTCTGGCAATATGATAAAGCTTTTGTCCGATGATCCAAACCGCCATGATTGTTCCCGACATAAAGCTGAGAACTCCCAAAGTGCCGAAAAAGTGCATCGGACGTTTAGCAAATTTCCCAACAAAAAATATGGAAAGAAGATCGAGAAATCCATTTACAAACCGACTAAATCCAAACTTGGTAGTTCCGTACTTCCGTGCCCGGTGTTCTACAACCTGCTCGCCAATTTTATGAAAACCGGCCCACTTTGCAATAACAGGAATGTAGCGGTGCATTTCTCCGTAAACTTCAATATTCTTCACAACTTCTTTCCGGTACGCTTTCAAACCGCAATTAAAATCGTGCAGATTATGGATGCCCGACATATTTCGGGTTACCGAATTAAAAAATTTAGTAGGAATGGTCTTGGTTAAGGGATCGTAGCGCTTTTGTTTCCATCCGGATACGAGATCAAATTTATCTTCGTGAATGCGACGATACAGTTCCGGAATTTCATCCGGACTGTCTTGTAAATCGGCATCCATGGTAATAATAACTTCGCCCTGTGAAGCTTCAAAGCCCACATTTAAAGCGGCAGATTTGCCGTAATTACGCCTGAACTTAATGCCGACAATATTGCTGTGATCTGCTTTTAACTCTTCAATTTTTTCCCATGAACCATCATTGCTTCCATCATCAATCAAAATAATTTCATAGCTGAAATTTGATTTTTGCATCACCTGCCTGATCCATTCTGTTAGTTCGGGCAGAGATTCAACTTCATTGTATAATGGGACAACTACGGAAATATCCATTTTTTATTGGTTGCAATTCAGGTTTCGCATTCTCAAAATGCTGTTAAAATAAAACGTGCAAATTTCATCAATATAATTGACAAAATCTGCACGTGAATAATATAGAGTTAATTTTATTCTTCGGTGGTATTTGCAAAAACCGGTGGATCTTTTTTGAAAATAGCCGCAAAAATTAAAGCACCAACAAAGTACATGATGGCAACGGTTCCTAATCCTACCAGAATCTCTTTAATTCCAGGGTTAAATTGTTTTTCTAAGCGGGCATCGCTTTCGGCCATAGCCTCATCAATTTTATCCTGATTCATTCCTACTTTCTCAAGCATTTCCTGCGTGCTGTTAGAAACAATCTCTTTCATTTTAACAGCATAATCCGGCTCAATAAATTTGGCAAAAATGATGGTGAAAAAGAAAACGATGATTGCCTGCACAAAAAACATGATGAATATGTTAGTCAATGCTTGTTTAAACGTCCAGTAACCGCCTATTCTTTTTCGCATATCCATGCAAAAATAAACTGCTAATGCAATTCCTATTAAAAGCTGGATGGCTGTAAATAGGAATGAACCCATTAAATCTGGTTTAACATAATACACAATCAGAAAAATGGCAATATTTATTGCCGCCCAAATAAGGGAGTTGTTAAGGGCTAATTTTTTAGGATCTGTAATCAGTTCGGTTGATTCCATATTAAAATTGGTTTGGTTTAGTGATTTTTAATTAAGATTGATTTTTATACAATATATTACAATTGATTACCAATGATAAAATTAATTTCTCAAAAATTCCAAATTTTAACTTTGATTATACGAAACAAGTAAAGAATACACTGCTGTATCGAAAGCTGGACTAGCACTATTGTTCTTATAAGCGTCCATTTCTTGCGCAGACGGGTTCTGTTCTCTGAAAAAACAGATCATCGGATAAAATAGCTCTTTCAGTTCTGAAAACTCCGGCAAACTCTTAGAAACACGGGCAACTTCTTCAATTGAGCTGTCAACCAAAATCTGGTTGGCAATTACATCTTCGTAAATGCGATGCTCGTCCTGGAATTCGTCTTCATCAACCAATAAAAATTCTTTTAGAAAATCTTCCAGCTCAGGTTCCAGATTCTCGTCCTCGCACTCTTTAATGTATAAAAGCAAGTTCAGCAATTCGGTTCCGCGGTCTATGGTTTCCTCTTCAATATCTTCCCATTCATCAGAATCCAGGTAATCTTCCTCCAGTTTCTGAACATCTTCCGTAAAGAAATTGATGAGCAAAAGATCAAATATGACTTCGCGTAGCGCATCAAATTTAGGCGCTTCATCAATAACCTGATCCATTTCTGCAACTTTATCCAAGTAAGTTTGCTCGCTGTTGAAAACAGTTTTCAAATTTGCATGCAATTCAGAGCCATTCTCCTGAACATTCTCAGCAAATTTTTCAATACTTATTTTTAATGCTTTATCGACCTTTAAGTTCATAATTGTAGATTTTAGAATATAATTGATTGATTGTTATTACAAACCATAACAACCTTTCCCTTTAAATTTTTTCCCATCAACGGGGAATTTTCTGACTTTGATAAATTGCTGCTGCTTGAATATTCCCAGCTTGCTTGTGTATCAAACATCACTAAATTAGCTTTTTCTCCTTCAAGGATGGCAGGAATATTCAGATTTAAGATCTTTCTCGGGTTAACAGCTAACTTTTCAACCAATTCATCTGCACTAATTCCCGCTTGCAAAACCATGGGTAAAAGCGTTTGTAAACCAATAATTCCATACTCCGCAATTTCGAATTCCACATTTTTAAATTCGATTTCATGCGGTGTATGTTGCGAAACTATTGCGTCTATGGTTCCGTCTTTTAGCCCTTTTAACAAAGCTTTTTGGTCTTTTGAAGTTCTAAGCGGCGGCTTTACTTTAAAATTACTTTCAAAATCTGCCAGATCATCATCGGTGAAAACCAAATGATGAACAGCAACGTCGCATGTTACTTTTATACCTTTTTTGCGTGCCTGCCTAATCAGGTCAACACTTCTTTCGCTGCTTATTGTTGAGAAATGAATCCGGGCGTCGTTGTATTCCGCCAGATTTAAATCGCGGCTAACCATCAACTCTTCCGCTAAAGCGGGATTTCCTTTCATGCCCAGCAAAGTGCTCATCACACCTTCGTTCATCTTTCCGTTTGCTGCCA
>JBDTLL010000099.1:0-8125 GCA_039934815.1 Daejeonella sp.
GTACCTGAAGTTTGTGAAATCCCGGCAGGATTAATTGAAGCTTTAGGCGATAACAAACCTTTGGAAGTTTTGCGTTCCCGCGATTATTTAGTGGTTTATGAAAATGAACAGCAAATAAGAGATATGAAACCCGATTTTAACGCATTGGGTAAAATAGATTCAGTGGGTGTTATCGTTACCGCGAAAGGTGACAACTGCGATTTCGTCTCCCGGTTTTTTGCTCCGGTTGCCGGAATAAATGAAGATCCGGTTACGGGTTCTGCACATTGCAATTTGATCCCTTATTGGGCAAATAAATTGAATAAAACTAAGCTTCACGCTTTTCAGGTTTCCAGTCGGTTGGGAGAATTGCATTGCGAACTAAAAGGCGACCGGGTATTGATGGCCGGAAAAGCAGTTACTTATTTAAAAGGAGAAATCTTTTTGTAGGAGGAAAGAAGAAGGAATAAAGAACAACGAATAACGACAAAAAAAGGATCAAAGAACATGAATAATGGGTTCTTTGATCCTTTTTCTTTTGTCTTTCTCTCTACTAGAAATTCGGTTTCAATACGTATTTATCGTAGAATCTGAAGATATGTTCGGCGGCTTCGTCTGCCGTATCAACCAACCGGAAAAGATTCAGATCTTCTTCATTGATGTTTTTTTCTGTGGCCAGCATGGTGTTTTTGATCCAGTCGATCAATCCGCCCCAATATTCCTTACCGACCAATACAATCGGGAAACGGGCAACTTTTCCGGTTTGAATTAAGGTTAATGCTTCGAACATTTCATCTAATGTTCCAAAACCACCCGGAAGTACAATAAATCCCTGTGAATATTTCATAAACATCACTTTACGGATGAAGAAATAATCAAATTCAAGAATTTTATCTCTATCGATATATTTATTATGAAATTGCTCAAACGGCAATTCGATATTTAAGCCTACAGATTTACCGCCTGCCTCGTACGCACCTTTGTTGGCCGCCTCCATAATTCCGGGACCACCACCAGAGATCACGCCATAGCCTCTTTCGGTTAATAAACGGGCACAATCTTCGGCCAGTTTGTAATATTTATTTTCGTTGTGAGTTCGGGCAGATCCAAAAATAGAAACGCATGGACCAATACGGGCCAGCTTTTCAAATCCATCAACAAACTCCGCCATAATTTTAAATATCTGCCAGGAATCGGTTACTTTAATTTCCTGCCAGTCCTTATTTTCAAAAGCACTTCTTATTTTTTCTTCACTAGTCATAATCTCGACACTATATATTGTAATTTTTTAAAATTGAGTTTTAGAAGTTGTTGGAGTACTTATTAATAGTAATCCTATAAAAGTAATTAATCCGTTTACCACGATTAATTCATTATCAAATACATATCCGCCCATCAGAGTTTTTGAATTCGCGTTAAGCAAAAGGCAAAGTGCGGGAGAGATAAGGCAAATAAAAGGCACCAGTTTATCTCTTACACCACGATTTTTTACAAACAATCCGAAGCCGTATAGACCCAATAAGGGACCATAAGTATATGATGCTACCGTGAAAATGGCGCTCACTACGCTGGCATTATTAACAGCATTAAATAAAATAACCACCAAAAACATCAGTAATGAAAAAGCAACGTGTACGAAATGTCTGCTCCTCACGTCAGCGGCATTATTTATATTTTCCTTTTTATCGAATCCTAAAAAGTCGACGCAAAAAGAGGTTGTTAAAGCGGTAAGTGCCGAATCTGTTGTAGCAAAAGTTGCTGCCGTTAATCCCAGCATAAATACTATTGCCGGAATTACCGAAAGATGATTTAACGCAATTTCCGGAAACAGAAAATCTGTACGTGTATTTCCGGCAGCATCTGTAGGAATTGCAATTCCATTTTTAGTGGCATAAACATATAGCAAAGCGCCAACACTTAAAAAGAAAAGATTTATAATTACAAATACCGCGGTAAACGTGAACATGTTCTTTTGGGCTTCGCCGATATTTTTACAACTTAAATTCTTTTGCATTAAATCCTGGTCTAAACCAACCATGGCCAGTGTGACAAAAATACCGCCTAAGAGTTGTTTACTTACATGGAATTTGCTTGTTACAAAATCCTCGTAGAAAAATATTTTAGAATAGCCGCTATTCTTAACCGTTTCAAATGCTTCAGGAATATTTAAGCCCAAGCTTGAACAGATAAAATAAATGGTTAAAAAAACCGAGGAAACCAGAAACAGAGTTTGGAGAGTATCAGTAATAATAATGGTTTTTAAACCTCCTTTATAAGTGTAAGCCCATATTAAGGTAAGTGCTATTAATACTGTAGCCCAGAAAGGAACGCCATACGCATCGAAAATAAAGCGCTGTAAAACTATGACTACCAAATATAATCTGAAAGATGAACCTATTGTACGACTCAGTAAAAAGATACTGGCTGCGGTTTTATAGCTCCATGTTCCGAGTCTGCGCTCAATATAAGTGTAGATGGAGGTTAATCCCATTCGGTAATAAAGGGGCAGCAAAACAGTGGCAACCAATATAAAACCTATTGCGTTACCTAAAACGAACTGAAAATATTTAAACTCGTTTCCTGCCGGGGAACCAACTTCACCGGGAACGGAAATGAAAGTAACGCCGGATAAAGCAGTTCCGATCATTCCGAAAGCAACTAAATACCACCTTGAGTTTCTGTTGGCGATAAAAAATGTTGAATTATCTGAAGAGTTTCTGGATGTGAAATAAGATATACTAATTAAAATAATAAAGTAACCTATTAAAAAAGACAAAAGTACTGCTGGGGCCATATCGTAATTTTTGTTAAGGGGCTAAAAGTAATAATTAAGTTTTTAAACAATCAATTCCCTTTGAGATAAAAAATTAAAAGAAAGTTTATAACGTTTCTAAGTTTATCAATTCATTCTTACAATTTAATTGACATGAATTAAACTGTGTGCAATTGATAAACATAACGTATAAAATTTAAATTTGCAGGATGAACTTTTCTTCCAAGCTTCTTGAAAATGCTGTAAATGAGTTTTCCACGCTGCCGGGCATTGGCCAGAAAACAGCTTTACGCTTAGTTTTGCATTTGTTAAATCAGCCTGCGGCTGATGTAGAAAAGTTTAGCAAAGCAATAACGCAATTGAGAAATGAGATCCGGTTTTGCGAAATTTGCAATAATATTTCTGATTTAAAAGTTTGTGAGATCTGCGCTGGCAAAAAACGCGATCATTCAATTATATGTGTAGTTGAAGATACCCGCGATGTGATGGCGATTGAAAATACCAATCAATATAACGGTGTTTATCATGTTTTAGGAGGTTTAATTTCGCCAATGGATGGAATTGGACCATCTGATTTGAATATCGACAAATTATTGAATCGCGTAAAAGCAGGCGAAGTAAATGAAGTTATTTTAGCGCTAAGTGCAACTATGGAAGGAGATACCACCATTTTCTATTTATACAAAAAATTGAAAGATGCTTCGATACAAATTACAGCAATTGCCCGTGGAATAGCCTTTGGTGGCGAGCTGGAATATGTTGACGAAGTTACTTTAGGCAGATCAATTGCAACCCGCGTTCCGTATGAAAACTCATTGATCAGATAATTTTATAAATCATTATTCCGCTACTCCCTTTTAAAATAATACAAAAAATATCCATGAGTTTAAAAAACAAAACTGTAATAATAACCGGAGCATCTTCAGGAATTGGGAAAGCTTGCGCCGAAGAATTCGCTAAACGGGGCGCTAATCTTGTTTTAGGTGCCAGACAATACGTAACTCTTTGTGAAATTACTCAGGATTTAGAAACACGATACAATATAAAAGCTGTGGCCGTTCAGTGCGATGTTTCTCAGGAAAAAGATTGTGAGCACTTAATTAAACAAGCCATTTTAACTTTTGATCGAATAGATGTTTTAATAAATAACGCCGGAATTTCTATGCGTGCTTTATTTAAAGATCTGGATCTGGTAGTATTACGTAATTTAATGGACGTTAATTTTTGGGGCGCTGTTTATTGCACAAAATATGCTCTGCCAGAATTGCTTAAAAATAAAGGTTCGGTTGTAGGGGTTTCCTCAATTGCCGGTTACCGTGGTTTGCCCGGCAGAACCGGATATTCCGCTTCTAAGTTTGCTTTAAATGGTTTTCTGGAAGCACTTAGAGTTGAGAACTTAAAAACAGGCTTGCACGTGATGGTAGCTTCTCCCGGATTTACTTCTTCTAACATTAGAAATGTTGCTTTAGTTAAAGACGGAAGCGCTCAGGGCGAGAGCAGCATGGACGAAGGCAAAATGATGTCCTCAGAAAAAGTGGCTGAAATAATTGTGCAGGGAGTTGAAAACCGAAAACGAAGTTTAATCATTACGGGGCAGGGAAAATTAACTGTTCTTTTAAATAAATTTTTACCGGGCTTCCTGGACGGATTGGTTTACAACCATTTTACCAAAGAGAAAGATCCTTTGATCAGATAACAAAACATTGAATGAAATTAAAATTAGTATTAGGAATGTTTATTTTTCTGACCAATGTTGCCACCGTATTTTCCAAAGTTAAGCAGGATAGAAATATCAGTTATTTAGAAAACTCGAAAGCCGAATACAATCAACTTGATATTTATTATCCTGAAAATGTATCTGAAACTAAAGACGTGATGGTCTTTATTCACGGTGGCTCGTGGAATAGCGGTAAAAAAAATACGTACTGGTGGTTAGGCCGAAATATGGCCGGCAAAAACGTAGTTGAAGTTAATATCAATTACGGCCTTTCGCCGGAATTTACCTACGAACAAATGGCTACCGATTGCGCTGCAGCATTAAAGTGGGTAAAGAATAACATCGAAAAATATGGAGGAAATACTTCCCGGATTTTTGTAATGGGACATTCTGCCGGCGGCCATTTGGCTTCATTGATAGACAATGATCCGCGTTTTTTTGAAGCTCAGGGAATTGAAAATCCCATTCACGCGGTAATTTTAAATGATGGCTTTGGTTTAGATATGAATGAATATTTAAATCACGCTGAACAAAATGATCAAACAACAAGTTTTTTGAGAACTTTTAGCAAGGATCCGGAAACGTGGACGAAAGGGTCGCCACTGAATTATTTTGAAAATTTTAAAAGGCCTTATTTAATTCTGGTGGGAGAGAAAACCTATCCCGCAATTAAAATTCAATCCAAACGATTATATGAAAAAATGGGCGAGAAATCTTTGCCCGTAGAATATTATATGGTTTGCAAGAAAAAGCATATTGGAATGATTACCCAATTGATTTTGGGAGGGAATGAAGTTTACAATACTATCCTCAACTTTATGAGATCCAATTAAAAAGGCATAAAAAAAACCGGATCGAAATCCGGTTTTTTTATGAATTGAAAATAATTAGTTCTGTGCGTCACGCATCATTTTAATCTTGTCATGCGAAGTTCTTAAACTTTGCTTTTGTCTGCTAACTAAATCACGACTGCTTACATTTAAATCATCGTCATTTAAAGCTTCTTTGTATGCTTTTTGAGCGGCATCTTCTCCAAACTCGCAGTTTTCTAAAACTGTTTTGCGACTATGACCTGTAAATGTTGCTTTTACGTCCATCCAGGCTCTGTAGATCTTGCCGCTGTTGGTGGTTCCATCTTCAACTTCACCACCCAGTGTGCGGATTTCGTTAGTTAATTCCTGCTTGTATGTTTTACTTTCCTGAGCCATCGTAGAAAACGTAGCTTTCAGATCTGCATCTTCATTTTGTGTTTCTTCAATAGCTTTTTCGTATCCAACTATTCTATCATTATTAATTAATACAAGGTCATTAAGTACTTCCACTGATTTATTATTTTCCATAGTTTTAAGATTTTTTAGTTTATCTATTAACTATAAAAAGTACTCTTTTGTTTAATTGAATTGCATTTTAGGTATTTAACCTGCAAGAATTTCTTCAGTTTCCACCTTTTCATAATCACTCAAACCGGCCATATTCAACGTTAAAATACCTTTAGAGTCCGGTTCAATAATAGACTTGAATTTTACGTCCCAAACAATTTCTTCATACTGATAGGAAGTACGTGAATGTACAGTTTGAGAAAAAGTATCGTCAAACGCTTTTAACAAAATTAAAAACTCGGCATCTCCATCATCCAAATCCTGAGGTGTTAAGCCTGATAACGGACTTTTTTCCGTTACCGGATGTACAACCGTCCAGCTAAGAGTAAGCATGTTTATATTGTTTCTTTCCAGCTCCAGGTTATAAAACTGGCGTGCCATTTTTCCATCCCGCAAGGCATTAACTGATAGTAAAACCTCCACTTCTATATCAATAAGTTGATTATTTCTATAATTGGCCAATCTGAACATCAAACCTTTTCCATCCTGATACGGCGCCATGATCATGCTTTTGCTAAATTTTATTTTTGCCGAGGGTTTAGAAAAACGACCATAGAGTAAACCAGTTGCCAAGGCAAAAGCAAGCAATCCCAGCATAGATTCAAAGGCTGCTAATAAACTTGTGGGCATTCCTTTCGGACTTAAATGCCCGTAACCAACTGTAGAAATAGTTTGTGCCGAGAAAAAGAAAGCATCCCAAAAATGTTCTGTACTGGTTATTCCCTGTGCGCCTTCAATATTTTCTATACCCAAAGACAAATACGCGGAGGCAAAAATCATGTTAATCAAAATATAACTAACAAGTATCAGCAACCCGAATTTCGTCCAACTGAGCTTTATGAGTTTGTCATAGGTATCAGTAGTTCTAAAGAATTTAAGACCTGTGCGCCTGATATTAGATGAACCGTCGCGGTTCATTATTCGTTGGTTATTGACTGTGGGTTTTGTTCCGAACCCGAGGTCATTGCCGGTAATATCTTTTTTCTTGCTGCCAGCCATTATTTACTATAATTAAAATGCCTAGTGTAAAGGCCTTTTTTTAATAATTCCACCTTTAGTTTCATTTATAGTATTCATAACCATAAAGGCTTTGTGATCAATATCATTCACAACTTCTTTCAACTTTGTTACTTCCAACCTGGTAACTACCGTGAAAATGATATCAATTTCCTTTTGCTTGTGATGCGTATCTCCAAGTCCACGTTCACCTTTGTATAAAGTAACACCGCGTCCCAGATTTTGAGTTATCGCTTCGCGGATAGCATTACTTTTATTAGAAATTATTGTAACGCCGGTGTATTCTTCAATGCCCTGAATGATGAAATCTACAGTTTTGGATGCGGATAAATACGTCAATACGGAATACAATGCCGTTTCAATATTTAACACGAAAGCGGCAACGCTGAAAATAACCACGTTAATTATTAAAATTACATCGCCAATGCTTAAAAAGCTTTTTCTGGTAATATAAACAGCTAAAATTTCCGTTCCGTCAATTACACTGCCGCCTCGTATTGCCAAACCAATACCAGCTCCCAGAAAAAAACCGCCAAAAATAGAAATCAATAATTTATCATTTGTTATCACCGGAAAGCTGAAAAAGTAAATTACTAATGCCAGAATTATAATGGCGATAGTGGTGTTTATAGCAAAATTTCTCCCTATCTGTTTTGCTCCCATAATAATAAATGGAATATTGAACAAAACCAGCCAGATAGAAACGGGATAACCGGTTACGTGAAAAATTAAAAGTGAAATACCTGTAATTCCGCCGTCAATAAAATGATTTGGAATTAAAAAACCCTTCAATCCCAGTGCAGCTAACATTATACCCAGCAACATCAGCAGAATTCTGCCAAGCCTTATTTTAAATCTTAAAATATTTCTGGATCTTCTTGTAGCCTTCATGTGCTAAAAATAGTTAAAAGGTTTGCAGCACAACAAAAGTTTGAGCATATTTGCAATTCAATGAAGATAAATAAATTAAATACCTCTTGGCACTGGCAGGCAAATAATAGTTTGGCAATCAGGTTTGGTATGTAATATTTTATAATATTAATTCTACCGGGGGTTGTCTAAAAACAACCCCTTTTTTTGTACCAATTTTTTTGAGCTTCACTTTTGATTAATAATGAAAAAAATATTAAACCATTTATTTGAACAAAAAACCTTCAGTAAATCTGAAGCCAAAGAAATTTTAAAAGATCTGGCGCTTGGTAAATTTAATGTTTCGCAAATGGCGGCTTTTATGTCTGTTTATTGCATGCGAAATATTAC
>JBDTLL010000100.1:0-7910 GCA_039934815.1 Daejeonella sp.
ATGCGGGAAAACTCTTCTATCCTTTTAGAAAAAGATTACAAAGATAATTATGATGGTTACGACCCAAAAGATCCGGCAAGTATTATATTATTATCATTAATGAAAAATGCCTATCGCGATCAAAGCATTAAATTAGCTACATTTATCCAGGATTCATACATACAAACCGGTCGCGTAGATCGTGGTGTGAAAGAACAAAGTTTAGCAGTTTTGGCCAGAGCAGGCATGCCGGCAGTTTTAACAGAGATTGGATTTATTTCAAATCCGGATGAAGAGGAATATATTAATTCTGATGCCGGACAAAACGAAATTGTAATTGGATTGTTAAAAGCTATCCAAACGTATAAGAAACAGGTAGAACTGGAATAATAATAAATAGAAACTAATTAATTAACGCTTTGACAACCCCAATCTTACAAGCACATCATTTCTCTCGCGGGTTTTTAAATCACATAAACATTTTTTTTGATGAGAATTACCAACGAAACTAAAGTAGGTGTACTGGCTGCAGTTGCCATAGTTATTTTAATTGTAGGATACAGTTTTTTAAAAGGTAACGATGTATTCTCAAAAGAGAATGATTTTTACGCAAAATATGACAGAGTTGACGGCTTAGCAGTTTCAAAGCCTGTATTGGTAAACGGATATCAGATTGGCAGAGTTTCAAAACTTACTTTACTTCGAAGTGGTCAGATATTGGCGCAGTTTAAAATTAGTCCGGAGTATGCAATTCCAACAAATACCATAGCACGTTTAGAAAGCACAGACCTTTTAGGTGGCAAAGCAATTGTTTTTGAGTTAGGTTCAAGCAGTCAGTACGCTGCAAAAGGAGATACCTTAAATTCAAATATCCAGAAAAACTTAATTGAGCAGGTAGAACCGGTTCAGAAAAAAGCGGAGCAAATTATATCCAGATTAGATTCAGTTTTAACATCAGTTAACACTACATTAAGTCCGGAGTTTCAACGGAATTTTGAAACAAGTTTTGCCAGCATAGCTCGTACGTTACAAACTTTAGAAGGTACAAGCAGAAAAGTTGACGGACTGGTTGGAACAGAAAGCAGTAAAATTGCGGGCATATTAGGCAACTTAGAATCTATCTCCGGTAACTTTAAAAACAATAACGCCAAGATTACTTCAATTATGAATAATCTGGATAAAGTTAGTGATGATGTAGCAAAGGCAGATTTTGCCAGAACCATTACTGAAGCGAATAAAGCTGTCGCTGATCTTCAGGTTATAATCAACAAAGTTAATAGCGGAAACGGAACGCTGGCACAATTAATTAATGATCCCGGGATGTATAACAATTTAAATAACGCAGCCGGAAACCTGGATAAACTAATGATCGATTTAAAAGCCAATCCGAAAAGATATGTTAGCTTCTCCATTTTTGGAGGCAAGAAAGATTAAAAGCTTTTTATAAAAAGAAATTACGAGCGCTGATTATCAGCGCTTTTTTTATACCTCAAAAGTCTGTCCTTCGATAGCGAGATCTGTGTTAGAAAAAATCTCCCGTGATTCTAAAAGCATCGGTTCCAATTCGCGGTAACGGGCAGAAAAATGACCAATAAGCAATTTTTTAGCGTTAGCTTTCAAAGCTATTTCAGCAGCTTCTTTTGAAGTAGTATGGAAAGTTTCTTTTGCCCTGTCCACCATGTCGTGCATAAAAGTTGATTCATGATAAAGCAAATCCACGTTCTTAATATCATTCAAATAAGCCCAGTTGCAAATTGTGTCAGAACAATATGCGTAAGACCGTGGTACATCTGCATCTGTTGTTAATTCTGATGCCGGATGAGTATTTCCCTTTTTATCTGTAAAGGGGAAGCCTTTTTTTATAAGCTTAATTTCATTTACAGGAATATCTAATTCAGTAACTTTTTCTTTAATAATTTTGCGAAGCCGCTGCTTTTCTGAAAACTTAAATCCCGTACAGGGAATACGGTGTTCCAATGGAAACGTCTCTACGGTAAGATCATAATTTTCGTAGATCTTTTCAGATTTGCTGGTATTTGTAGGCTGGAAATTAATATTGTAACGCAGCACAGTTTGCGAAACCCGGAATGAAACCTCTAAAATTTCCTGCAATTCTGCCGGTCCGTAAAGATTCAGGTCTTTGGTTCTGCCATTTAAATGCATGGACGATAATAAACCAACCAAACCCAGGTAGTGGTCGCCATGCAAATGGCTGATAAATATCTCATCTATCCGCGATGGCTTGATACCGTTGCGGATAAATTGTTGCTGAGTTCCTTCTCCGCAATCAAGCAGATAAAGTTTCTCATTTACATTAATAATTTGTGCGGATGGATTTCTGTTAAAAATTGGAGTTGCAGAACTACTGCCTAAAATTGTTACTTCAAATTTCATGAGCAGTATTAAAGCGAATTACTTCGCTTCTTTTTTTAATTCTTTTTCAATCTCCTCCATAAAAATCAAGTCGATTGCCTCTTCTACAGAACCTACAATTGTTAACACGTTTTCCAGTTGCGAAATAGAAATTAAGCGGGAAATATTTTCATTTATTCCCGTAAGGATAAATGAACCTTCAGAGCTTTTACAAATTCTATGACCCACTAATAAACTTCCCAAACCAGATGAGTCTGAATATTTCACAGCAGATAAATCCAGAATAATATTACGCTGACCCTCAGTATTGGTTAAAATTAGTTCTGATTTAATTTGAGGTGATATTAAACTGTTCAACTTAGACTCGTTAAGTTTAATTAGAACATATTTTTCGTGCTTGTCAACTGTAAATTTCATTTTAGTGGTATTAAATAACTCTATTACAATAATAATAAATTAAATCATTTTAAACGATTAAGCGCTTCATTTATATTATTCTCTACTCGCTTTAAAATTTCCTGGTTGTCCGTTTTAATAAATTCAGAACCGGTAATGTGTTCATATAATTCAATATAACGCTCTGATATTGAATTGATTAAAGCTTCAGACATTTCCGGAATATTTTGATCTTCCTTTCCCTGAAAACCATTCTCAATCAGCCACTTACGAACAAATTCCTTTGACAATTGCTTTTGCGGCAAATCTTGATCCTGCAATTGCTGATAAGAATCTTTATAAAAATATCTGGAAGAATCCGGAGTATGAATTTCATCAATCAAATGGATCTTCCCTTCCGATTTCCCAAACTCATACTTGGTATCAACCAAAATCAATCCATGCTGGTCGGCAATTTCGGAGCCTCTTTGAAACAATGCAAACGTATATTTTTCCAATTGCTCGTATTCTTCAACACTTACAATTTTACGGTTTAATATTTCCTCTCGGGATATATCCTCATCATGCCCAACCGATGCTTTTGTAGTCGGCGTGATGATTGGTTTAGGAAGTTTATCGTTTTCTTTTAATCCGTCCGGAAGATCAACGCCGCAAACTTTTCTGCGTCCGGCATGGTACTCACGCCATGCATGTCCGGCCAGATAACCCCGAATAACCATTTCAACTTTATATGGCTCGCAAATTTTGCCAATAGTTACACTCGGGTCAGGAACATCAATTACCCAGTTAGCCACAATATCCTGCGTCTCCTGTAAAGATTTTGCCGCAATTTGATTCAAAACCTGACCTTTATATGGAATAGGTTCCGGCAAAACCACATCAAATGCAGAAATCCGATCTGAAACTACCATTACCAGATATTTATCTTCTATGGTGTAAACATCACGTACTTTCCCTTTATAAAAATTCGTCTGACCCGGAAAATTAAAATGTGTTTCCTTAATCGCGTTCATGTTAGTTTATTAAGTCGAAATTATAATTTACTGGATGTCTCCGTAAGCACGTAATATACTTTTCACCAATTTGTGACGAACAACATCATCGCCGTTTAAATAAATTATATCAATTCCTGTTATGTCTGTTAAAATTCTCAAACCTGTATGTAAGCCAGAATGCTGCACTTTAGGCAAATCTATTTGCGTAATATCACCTGTTACAATAAATTTAGCTGTTGGGCCCATACGAGTTAAAAACATTTTCAGCTGCATGTCAGTCGCGTTTTGTGCCTCGTCTAAAATAACAAAGCAATTATCCAGAGTCCGTCCACGCATAAATGCTAATGGCGCAATTTCAATAGTTCTGTTTTCTAAATAAACTTTAAGCTTTTCCGGCGGAATCATATCGTCCAACGCATCATACAGCGGACGTAAATATGGATCGATCTTTTCTTTCAAATCTCCCGGGAGGAAACCTAAATTCTCTCCTGCTTCAACAGCCGGGCGAGTTAATATGATCCTTTTAATCTCTTTATTTTTCAGTGCTCTAACGGCCAATGCTACAGCAGTATATGTTTTTCCGGTTCCGGCCGGGCCAATTGCAAAAATGATATCATTTTTTATAATGCTATCAACCATTTTACGCTGATTGGCAGTACGTGCTTTTACTATAATGCCGTTGGGTCCAAAAACAATTGGCTCTCCTCCTCCTCCATTTTTCGGAGCTGAAGTTTCGCCATCGGAAGTCGCGGTAATAGTTGCTCCTAAAATGGTTTCCAAATCATTGTTGTTTAGACTTTGAAATTTATCAACATGATTAATAATATCTTGAAATTTAAGATTGAAATTGGATAGTTCGGCTTCGTCGCCAAGAACTTTTACCTCGTTACCACGAGCCACAATCTTTATTTTAGGAAAATGTTTTCTGATAATCTCAAAGTACTCATTGTTTGAACCCCACATTACTACAGGGCTTATATTATCTAAAGTTAGCTTAAGTTCGTTCAAGTTCTTATGATTAAATTTTCGGGAGGTACTAATTTCTGATTAAAAATTGAATATTTGTAGGTTCAATATCTATCGCAAGAATAATAATTAATATTAACATTTTAATGGCAATAATCACTTTAACAACTGATCTGGGGGACAAAGATTTTTATCAGGCTGCATTAAAAGGCAGCATCCTGAGTCAGTTGAATAATGCCAATATAATTGATATTACGCATAATATTTCTGCTTTTAATATTCAGCAGGCGGCCTTTATTTTAAAAAATGCATTTCATTATTTTCCAAAAAACACCGTTCACTTAATTGGAATTGATTCTGTTTTTAATGAAGAGACTCGTTATCTGGCTCTTAAATATAAAGATCATTATTTTGTAGGGTCGGATAATGGAATTTTTTCACTTTTATTTGATGATGAACCTTCTGAAATGGTTGAATTAAATATTATGCAGGATTTAAAATTTCTCCATTTTCCGTTATCAGATATTTTTGCCAAAGCTGCAACTCATCTCGCCCGTGGCGGAAAGCTCAAAGAAATTGGACTGCCGGTAAATACGCTGGAAGAAAAAATGACTTTGCAGCCCGTAATTGAACGGGATATTATCCGCGGAAGTGTAATTTATATAGATTCATTTCAAAATATCATCACCAATATCACAAAAGACATATTTACCAACGTTCAGCAAGCCAGGGATTTTACATTGTTTTTTAAACGAAACGAATCTATTTCGCAACTCAGCTGGCATTACAATGAAGTCCCGGAAGGAGAAAAGTTATGCCTTTTCGGGATAAGTAATCATTTAGAAATTGCCATAAATAAAGGCAACGCCAGCGGATTATTGGGTTTGCATTTGGGCGATATTGTTAGAATTGAATTTTATACATGATTACCAGAATTGTAAAACTCAGCTTCCCGGCGGAAAATTACTCAGAATTTGAAGATATATTTTATACCAGCAAACCTCTGATTGATCAATTTGAAGGTTGCGAAAGCACAAATCTTTTTCAGGATTTGAACACGCCCGATCTTTATTTTACCATTAGTTACTGGAATTCTGAGGCCGATCTGGAAAACTATCGGAAATCAGATCTTTTTAAATCAACCTGGGCAAAAGTAAAACCACTTTTCAATAAAAAAGCCGAAGCCTGGTCGTTGCAAGGCAAAGTTAAATTATCTTAAAATTCAATGAAGAAAATACTTTTAGCACTCGTAATTTTAAGTTCAACTGTTAGCAATTCTTTTGCACAAAGTGATAGCTCAGCTTATCAGTTGCAGCGGAAAAAGATCAATGGACTGCTTGATGCCCGCAGCAACAAATTTGGCCAATACGATGAAAGTTTAGGAAAGCGTACCGGAATTTTTGGTCTGAAAACCAAGAAAGATATGCAGCGCTCTATTGATATTTTAACCGAAATTGTGCGCACCGATAATCTGATATTAAAAGAAACCAAAATTCTTCTGGACTTTAAGGACATGGAAAAGTCTAACATAGAAACCAAAGCCGTAGAATCTGAAGACCGGATTGGAAGTTACATGACGACCATAACAAAACTGCAAAATAGCCAGGACAAGTTAAATATCGAAGTTTCTGAACTGGAGAAAAGCAACTCTAAATATCGCGGCTGGATGCTGGCTTTTGCAATATTGAGTGTGATTTTAGCGGTTTTGTTGTTCAGAGCAAAAAAATTGACTAAACATTGATGCGTTGTATAGTTTGGGTTCTCAAAATTAAATTAATTTTGCAACCTCAATACTTGAGACATATATTTTTATCCCTAATTTCTTAGATGGCACGTGCTCGATTAAACAGCGGAAACGCTCAGGCAGAAGAACTTCCAAAAACCAAAATAAACAAAGACAGTATTCGCAAAGTTTCTGAACTTTTAAAGTATCTGAAACCTTATCGTGGCAAATTCATTGTCGGAATGGTTTTTTTGTTTCTTTCCAGCATAACCGGACTCGCCTTTCCTTCGCTATTAGGAATTATGATCGATGCCGCTCAGGGCAAACAGAAGTATGATTTCATGCCTCTGAACATCAATATGATCGGTTATATTTCTTTCGGAATATTATTTATACAAGCATTTATTTCTTTTTTCAGGATTAGATTATTTGTAGAAGTTGCCGAAAAATCTCTGGCAGATATTCGCCGCGACACGTATTTTAAGCTGATCACTTTACCGATGAATTTCTTCTCACAAAGAAGAGTTGGCGAGCTGAACAGTCGTATCTCTGCCGATCTTTCACAAATTCAGGATACCTTAACTACAACTTTGGCCGAAATGATTCGTCAGGTGGTTTTACTGGTTGGAGGTGTTTCTTTTCTGTTTTATGTATCACATAAATTGACCTTGTTGAACATTGCAATTTTGCCTTTGTTGGTAATAGTAGCTGTTTTCTTTGGTCGTTTTATTCGTAAAATATCCAGAGAAGCGCAAGATAAATTGGCAGATTCTAATACAGTTGTTGAAGAAACTTTACAGGGAATATCAAATGTAAAAGCATTTGTAAACGAAGCATACGAAGCAAACAGATATGATAAAAGCTTACGCGAAGTGGTGAAGATCGCATTACGCGGAGCAAATTATCGGGGCGGTTTTGCTTCATTCATCATATTTGCAATTTTCGGAGCTATTGTCGGGGTGATCTGGTACGGTTCGGTTTTAGTTTCGCAAGGCGAATTATCTGTAGGAAGTTTAACAACATATATTTTGTACTCGATTTTTGTGGGTGCAGCCATGGGCAGTTTTCCGGAATTGTATGCTAACGTTCAAAAAGCTTTGGGCGCCAGCGAACGCGTTTTAGAAATTCTTCAGGAAGATAATGAAGATATCAGCATCAATGAACAGGAAAACGCAATTCGTCAGCGGATTGATGGAAACTTAGAATTTTCTGATGTAGAGTTCTCCTACCCTTCCCGCAAGGAAATTACGGTTTTAAATGGTGTGTCCTTTAAAGCTAACGCCGGCGAAAAAGTAGCGATTGTGGGCCCAAGTGGTGCCGGAAAATCTACTATTGCAGGGCTGATTCTTCGTTTCTATGAAACACAAAAAGGACAATTATTATTTGACGGAAAACCCTCAAATAGTTATTCATTAACAGATATTCGTAATCAGGTTGCTATTGTTCCGCAGGACGTTTTATTGTTTGGTGGAACCATA
>JBDTLL010000101.1:0-7743 GCA_039934815.1 Daejeonella sp.
AATGCGGATGAATTTCTTTCAAACTCAATGGAACTAATTTTTTGGTTTTGAGATATGTTATTCCAACAATTACCAAAGTCATGGTACCGCCAAAAAGAACGGCAGGAACTGTCCCCATTAACTTCGCGGTAGCACCAGATTCAAAAGCACCAATCTCATTGGAAGAACCGATAAACATGGAATTTACGGCAGCAACTCTTCCCCGCATTTCATCTGGCGTGAGCAGCTGCAAAATGGTTGAACGAATGATGACACTAACGCTATCAAAAGCACCTTCAAAAAACAAGAATATAAGCGACAAATAGAAGTTCCGGGATAATCCAAAAGCGATTATTGATAAGCCAAAACCAACGATTGCGAATAACAAATTGCGCCAGGGCTTTCCCATAGGAGAAAAACGGGCCATCATAAACATGGTTAGAACCGCTCCAAACGCTGGTGCAGCACGCATAATGCCCAGACCTTCGGCTCCGACTTTTAAAATATCATGCGCAAAAACGGGTAATAAAGCAACTGCACCCCCAAAAAAGACGGAAAACATATCCAGGCTTAATGCCCCCAACAGCATCCGGCTTTTAAAAACAAACTTAATTCCTTCTGTTAAACTGGTAAAAATATTCTCTTTTGGAATAAATTGGGGTGGTTTGTTTTTAACAAACAATTGTATAATTAACAATGATACAATCGTAAACACTAAAATAACCACAAAGCAGGTTGTTATACCGCTAAATCCGTAAAGCAAGCCTCCAACTGCCGGTCCAATAATAGAAGCAGTTTGCCAGCTTCCGCTGTTCCATGTAGAGGAATTGGGGTAATGCTCTTTTGGTATAATTTGCGCCATCAAAGAAAATGCTGTTGGCGAATAAAAACCCCGCGCAATACCAATGCACAAAATCATTATATAAATGATAGAAACCGTTAATGTTTTTGGGATATGCAAAATATTCTGCGGCATGGTAACCAGAAACAGCACAAACGAGCTTAATGCCATAGCCGCTAAAATCCAAACAAGAAGCTTTTTCTTGTCGGATTTATCTGCAACATAACCGCCGTACAACGAAACAGAAATAGCCGGAATTGCTTCGGCTAAACCTATTAAACCCAAGGATAGCGGATCTTTTGTAAGCTGATAAATGTACCAGCCTATTACCACAGCCTGTATTTGATAAGCAAATGTGATAAAAAATCTCATCCCAATATAAGAACGAAATTCGGGGTAGCGCAGGGCAATATATGGATCTGCTTTTGGCGGATCAGAAAGTTCCTGATTCATTTAAAAATAAAAATGGGTTTAAAACCCGTACTGATCAATTAAATAAACCAATGACGTAATGGAAGCTGCTCCCATTTCCAATTCCCGGCGGTTTACGTTTTCAAAAACATCTAAAGCCGAATGGTGAATATCAAAATAGCGCTGACTATCCGGCTTGTAGCCAATTAACGCTGTTGAATCACTAACAGTTTTCAACGGACCAATATCTGCTCCACTTTCTCCAGTAACTATATCGTGTAAACCATATTCAGCCAATACAGACTTCCATCCTTTTATTTTATTATAATCCGCAGCCTGAGCATCAATTGAAAATCCACGCGGCGTAAATCCGCCTTCATCAGATTCTATTGCAGCAATATGTTTTTCTTTGTTGACAGCCGCCAGCTCCGCGTATTTTCTGCCTCCACGTAAACCATTTTCTTCGTTCATAAACATCACAGCCCTGATAGTTCTTTTAGGTTTGTAATTCATGCTTTTCAGAATTCGCAATGCTTCAATAGATTGAATTACACCCGATCCGTCATCATGAGCGCCTTCGGCTAAGTCCCATGAATCTAAATGGCCGCCAACAGTTATAATTTCATCCGGCATTTCGCTTCCGCGGATTTCCCCGATTACGTTATAAGATTTAACGTCGGGAAGAGTCTCTGAACTCTCTTTAAAGTAAAACTGAACCGGCGCTTTTGCCGTTTTTAGTTTCTCGCTTAAAATATTGGCAGCATTTGTACTTATCGCGACAGCCGGAATTTTTTTAACTGCGTCATTGTAGCGCATCGCCCCAGTATGCGGATGATCATCCAAAGCATGCGTCATAGACCGAACTACCACACCTATCGCTCCTAGTTTTGAAGCTTCAATTGCACCGGCTCCACGTTGATCCACCGCTCCGCTATAAGAATGAAATGTTTCGATAGGCTTTGTGTCAAACGCACGATTAAAGAATACAATTTTGCCTTTTACTTTACTTTCTCCCAGCGCTTTTAATTCATCAAAATTTTGAACTTCAATAATCTCAGCGGTTATTCCTTTAGGATTTGTAGCCACAGTTCCCCCCAATGAAGTGATGGGAACAGGAATTTTAGTTTTTCCTTCGAGAATATAAGCAACTTCCTTCTCCCCTCTTACCCAGTGAGGCACCATTACTTCCTGAAGATATACACGGTCAAAACCGTAATCCTCCATCAATTTTTTAGTCCAGACAACTGCTTTTTCTGCATTTTCAGAACCGCTTAAGCGAGGTCCGATTTGTTTACACAAATAATTTAAATTTTTGTAGGCCTGTCCGTTTTCCAGAGCCTGATCATATATTTTTCTAATAAAAACTGAATCTGAATTTTGAGCTTGAACAATGCTTCCGGATAGAAGTAAAAAAGATAGGAATTTTAGAAACTTCATAATAGATATTTTGACTGGCAATTTAATTATTAAAAGATAAATCAATAGTCCTAACGGGATTTAATTTCTATGGTTAGGATATTTTATCCCAGGTTATTCCGCCTTTTTTGGAGTTGAAATATTCTTTCAGCAACCTGTTTTCAGGATGATTAAGCTCGGGATCTTTTTCAAAAATTTTAATTACCAGATTTCGGGCCTCCATTAATAATTTCTGATCTGTAGCCAGATCGGCCAGTTTAAGATCCAAAACGCCGCTTTGTTGCGTTCCTTCAATATTTCCCGGGCCACGCAATTGCAAATCAATTTCTGAAATTTCAAAACCATTGTTTGTTCTAACCATAGTTTCGATACGGGTCTTCGCTTCCTTACTTAGTTTATTGCCCGACATTAAAATACAAAATGATTGCTCGGCACCACGACCCACGCGTCCTCTCAATTGGTGTAGCTGTGACAACCCGAATCTTTCTGCGTTTTCAATAATCATCACGCTGGCATTCGGCACATTAACGCCTACTTCAATTACGGTTGTAGCAACCATAATCTGGGTTTCGCCTCTCACAAATCTTTGCATTTCAGATTCCTTATCTTTTGCAGATAATTTCCCGTGGACAATACTAATCCGATACTCGGGCAGCGGAAATTCATCAGCAATATTTTCAATGCCGGCTTCCAGATAAAGCAGGTCTAGTTTTTCACTTTCCTTAATCAAGGGATAAACCACATAAACCTGTCGTCCTTTGGCAATTTCTTCCCGCATAAAACCGTACATTCTCAATCGCTGAGAATGGTATAAATGAAGCGTTTTAATAGGCTTTCTGCTCGCGGGCAATTCATCAATCACGGATACATCTAAATCGCCGTACAATGTCATTGCGAGCGTTCTGGGAATTGGTGTTGCTGTCATCACCAGAATATGTGGTGGTATAGAATTTTTTCGCCAAAGTTTTGCCCGTTGCTCTACACCAAATCGATGTTGCTCATCTATAACTACCAAACCCAAATTTGAAAATTGAACCACATCTTCTATCAACGCATGCGTACCAACTAAAATTTTTAATTCGTTGTTTTCCAGTCTTTCATGTAAACCTCTCCTGGCCTTTTTTGGGGTAGAACCTGTTAAAATCTCAACGCTCACCTCACTCCCGTGCAACAGTTCTTTTATTGAAATAAAATGCTGTTGCGCCAGAATTTCTGTAGGCGCCATCAGGCAAGCCTGAAAACCATTGTCAATGGCCAGAAGCATAGTCATTAGAGCAACCACAGTTTTTCCGCTACCTACATCGCCCTGCAGCAACCTGTTCATTTGTACCGGCCGAAGCGTATCTGTTCTTATCTCTTTTATAACCCGTTTTTGAGCATTTGTAAGTTCAAACGGAAGTTTCTCAGAATAGAAAGAGTTAAACTTTTCTCCTACCAGATCAAATACATGTCCTTTAAACTTCTGCGTTCTTAACAATTTATTTTTTAACAGCTTTAGCTGGATAAAAAACAACTCCTCAAATTTTATTCGTTTTTGGGCAGACTGAAGAGAATTTACATTTTCAGGAAAATGAATATTTACAATTGAGCTTCGTTTATCCTGAAGCTTGAACTTATTTAAAATATATCCCGGCAAGGTTTCTTCAATTTCTTTAAATATTAATTCTAATAAATTGAATTGCAATTTTTGAATTCCCTTGCTGTCCAGATTAAAAAGTTTTAATTTTTCTGTTGAACTGTAAACCGGCTGAAGCGCAATATTCCCCTGTTTTTTATTATCAGGATTATAAATTTCCATTTCTGGATGGCTAATTGAAATTTTGGAATTAAAAGAACTGGGTTTCCCAAATACAATATAAACCGCATTTAATTTTAAGGCATTGTCAATCCATTTAATACTTTGAAACCAAACCAGCTCCAAAAATCCGGTTTCGTCTTTTAGCTTTACGATTAATCTGCGGGATCTTTTTTCGCCAATTATTTCTTTAGAAAAAATTCTGCCCAATACCTGAACAGCGGGGAGTTCATCATTTAACTCGTTAATCTTGTAGAATCTGGTTCTGTCTATATAGCGGAATGGATAATGGTGTAAAAGGTCTGAATAAGTGAAAATATTGAGTTCCTTTTTCAGCACATCAGCTTTCTGCGGTCCTACGCCCTTTAAATATTCAATAGGAGTCTTGAGAATTTGAGGAGACAATATCTAGAGTTTACTGTTGGCTTACGGTTTTCAATTTGTTGTAATTTTTTACAAATATTCCGCTTATAATATTCCAGTTGAAAATTAACACAGCTATAAGCAGCAATGAGTATGCATATATCTGGTATGTATTGATGTTTTCATGAAAATAGAAAAAGGCTACGGCAAAAGCAACGATCGGATTTATATAAATTATTATTCCCATGGTGGATGAAGGGAGCCCTATTAACGCGTATAAGCTTAAAAACAAAGGTATTATGGTAAATACTACAGCTATAATTATAATGTTGATCCAAAAATAAGCATCGGTAATAAAAGCTGTATGATGATAAATAAAGAACGGCAACATTATAAATACGGAAATCAAAAGCTGAACTCCTAACATATTGAACTTGTCAATTTTGACAATTACTCTTTGAATAATTAAATAGAACCCATAAAGTGAAGCAATAAAAACAGACCAAAGTACATCTGTTAAGGAACCCTTTGCCAGCAATAAAATACTGATTACAGCAATCCCTATAGCGGTAAGTTTAATATTAGATAGCTCTTCTTTGAGGATAAAAAATCCACCCATAGCTGTTATTAGTGGGCAAACCATGTAAGCAAATGCGGCCGAAGTGAGACTTACATTGTTAACTGCATAAATATATGAAAACCAGTTACCTGTGATAAGCACTCCTGCAGCTAAGGTTAAACGTAGCAGTTTTCGCTGATTGGCCTTAGATTCAAGTTTGATATAGCTAATATCATTTTTAAAATGCTGCCTTTTAAAAATTAGTATAACCAACCAGGTTATAATTAGAGAAACAAAAATGCGGTAGTATAATATATCTTCAGACCTATATTCTTTCAAATTTCGTAAAGGAATTGAAAAGAAGCCCCACATCGCTACAGAAACAAGCGCTGCAGCAAAATACTTTAATCTACCAGCCTGGAACATTTATTATTTATATGCGGTAACAGATATCTCAACATTTACATTTTTTGGCAGACCTGCCACTGCCACGGTCTCTCTGGCAGGAAAATCACTGTTGAAATAAGAACTATAAATATCATTAACGGATGCAAACAAAGACATGTCGCTTAAAAAAATCGAGGTCTTTACTATGTTCTCAAAACCGTAACCTGCTTCTTTTAAAAGAGCTTCAATATTCTTCATCACTTTAGTAGTCTCTTCAAAAATATCTGAATTAACCAGCTCATTAGTTTTCGCATCCAGACAAATTTGACCGGAAACATACAGCATATTGCCAGCAACTACTGCCTGGCTATACGGTCCAATGGGTGCAGGAGCTTTAGGAGTAAAAATTATTTTTTTCATTTTTTGAGGATAAACCAGTCAATCAGTTTGTAAATAATCCCGCCAAGGAACATAATAATCGCGATTGCATTAATGATATGCATCACCTTTAAGTTGAAATTAATGGGCCTGCCAGGATCTTTTTTTCTGAAAAAATACATATTTCAAAATTATGAAATAAAAAAAAGAGTCCCGATAAATATCGGGACTCTTTTTACAATATGCTTATATACAATATTGTTATCTTTTTCTGAATTCTACACGACGGTTTTGTGAACGACCAGCTTCAGTTGCATTAGATGCAACTGGGCGAGACTCACCGTAACCTTTAGTAGAAATTTTGCTAGCATCAACTCCAGAATTAACTAAGTAAGTTTTTACTGAATTAGCTCTGTCTTTAGATAACTGCATGTTATACTCTTCAGTACCTTCTGCAGAAGCATGTCCATCTAATTGAACCATCATTGAACCAGCTCTTAACTCAGCAGATAATTTATCTAAAGTTGGGTAAGCAGAAGTTCTTAATACAGATGAGTTAAATTCGAATTGAATGTTGTTGTATCCAGCCATAGTACCAGAAGACATTTCAGGACATCCGTTTAATTCAGCAGTACCTTTTTCAGTTGGACAGCTATCTTTTGAATCAACGATACCGTCACCGTCAACATCTAAAGGACAACCAGAACCGTCAACTTTAACACCAGCCTCAGTATTTGGACATTTGTCTAATTTATCAGCAACACCATCACCATCAGTATCTTTTAACAGATCGCTAACAGTAGTTTCGATTGTAGATACACGACCTTTTAAAGCTTCAACTTCCTGACGTAATGTAGGATCTTTTAATTCATCATACATCAAAGCAACAGGGTTAACCCAGTCTAAGTTCGGCTTAGCAGAAGAACCTAAAGAGAATTCTAAACCACCGTATCCGTAAGAAAACTTGTCATTTGATCCTTTTGAAGTATAAGTACCATCAAAATTATCACCATCTACAAAGTACATGTTGTAACCTAAATCAAAAGCTACACGGTCAGAAACTTTGAATTTGATACCAGCACCAACTGGAATAAAAGCTTCCTGAACCCATTTCTCATCACGATTATCACCAGAAATACCATTCCAGTTTAATGTTTGACCATTACCGAAAGTTACGTCTGGAGCATAAGCAGCTAAACCATAACCAGCTTTAACGATGAAATTTACATTGTTTTCTCTTTTTAAGAAGTCAACAGTTGCTACGTTAACAACACCCATTACACTTCCAGAATAAGCTAACTCTGTAGTAAATTCTTGACGGTTGTTTTGAACACCACCAACTGCATCAGCGTTGTTTCCAGAAACATCACCACGTAAAAATCCAAGCTCAATGCCAAATGCATGTCCAACCTGCTTACGTAAAGTTGCACCATAACCAAGTTTTACATCCCAGTTAGTGAAATCATTAGAACCACCTGTTAAGGAAACAGGAGCTAAAACACCTGCGTTAAGTCCGAAAGACCAAGTTCTGTACTGCGCTCTACCACCAAATACTTTTGCTGATGAGCTCATCGTTGTCATCGTGGAGTCTTGCGCACTTGCAGCCCCAAGGCC
>JBDTLL010000102.1:0-7707 GCA_039934815.1 Daejeonella sp.
AAAGAAGCTGAAGTTTTTGGTCAGGAAAATAAAGACGCAAGAATTATTGTTACAGGTGGCGGAAGCGGTATTGGTTTTACAGCTTTAATGGATAACAACACAGATATCGCTATGGCTTCACGTAAAATCAAATTAGATGAGCGTATGTCATTAGAAAAAGCTGGTAAAGAATTTAAAGAAGTAATTATCGGTCATGATGCATTAGCGGTTGTAATTAACCCGGCTAACAAAGCTGATAAATTAACCCGCGAACAATTAGAAGGAATTTTTACAGGTCAAATAGCAAACTGGAAAGAAGTTGGTGGTGATGACATGAAAATTGTTGTTTACAGTCGCGAAAGCAGTTCTGGCACTTACGAGTTTTTTAAAGAACACGTAATGAACAAAAAGAATTATGCTTCAAATGTATTAAGTTTGCCCGCAACTGGTGGAATTATTGAGTCTGTTAGCCAGACAAAAGGTGCCATTGGTTATGTAGGTTTAGCTTACTTAGAAAAAAATGTGAAGCCTGTAAGCGTATCATTTGATGAAGGCAAAAACTTTGTTGCACCATCAATGGCAGCGGCTAAGGATTTAACTTATCCGGTAACCCGCCCACTTTTTTACTACTACTTAAGCAGCAAAGAAGCGCAGGTTAAACCTTTTGTTGATTTTGTTTTATCTCCGGAAGGACAGAAAATTGTTGAAGAAGTAGGTTACGTGACTGCAAAATAATTTTCAATAAAATATTTCAAATAAAGAGTTAGCATCGGTTTTGTACGGGTGCTAACTTTTTGAATTATATATCCTGAACAATAAAAATGTCCATCAAACAAATACCGGAAAAGATAATTGAGTTCTTAATGCGGATTAGCGCATTAGTTACGAGTGTGACCATACTCCTCATTGTTTTTTTCCTTTTTAAGGAAGGTGCCGGAATATTTAACTCTTCTTCTGTAGAAAAAGGGTATGTAATAACCGTTAACAAATCAAATCCTGTAGACGAATTAACCAGTGCACAGGTAAAAGATATTTATGATCAAAAAATAGTCAACTGGAAAGATTTGGGTGGTAAATCTGCTACAATTAAAATCTTCCGTGTTGAAGATGTAAATGATTTTTTTGATGAATCTGAATTAGGACCAAACTTAGAATATCTGCCGGAAAAGCTTAATGAAATTGTTTCTAAAGATCCAAACATTATTGCTTTTATACCAAAAACTTATATTCCCGATAATTTTAAAGGGAAAAATGTAAAGCTCGATAATATTTCTGTTCTGGAATTTTTAGGTGGAAAAGAATGGTTTCCAACCGCTCAACCGGCAGCTCAGTTTGGTGCCTGGCCTTTAATTCTGGGAACGTTATACGTGAGTTTAATAGCTATTTTGATTGCTCTGCCATTGGGATTAACTACCGCGATATACCTCGCCGAGATTGCGGATCCGAAAATGCGGAATATTTTAAAACCTATTATCGAATTACTGGCCGGTATTCCGTCTGTTGTTTATGGCTTTTTTGGATTGGTAATTATTGTTCCAATGCTAAAAGATACTTTTAATCTGGATTCAGGTCAGTCTGGTTTAGCCGGAGGTATTTTGCTGGCTATTATGGCTCTGCCTACAATTATCACCGTATCCGAAGATGCTTTACGTAACACACCAAATGCCATGCGTGAAGCAAGTTTAGCAATGGGTGCATCACAATGGCAAACTATTTACAGAATAGTAATTCCGTATTCATCATCAGGAATTAGCGCTGCGGCAATTTTAGGAATTGGCCGTGCAATGGGTGAAACCATGGCAGTGCTAATGGTTACCGGAAATGCGGCAGTTATTCCACATTCTATTTTACAACCATTAAGAACAATTCCGGCTACAATTGCTGCCGAATTAGGGGAAGCACCACAAGGAGGCATGCACTATCAGGCACTGTTCACTTTAGGATGCATCTTATTTATCATTACGGTTGGTGCCAATTTATTAGCAGGTTATATCTCTAACAAAGGAAAAGTAAGGGTATGAAAATCAGTATAAATCAACAGAAGCGTATTAAACAGAACGTAGCGTTCTGGACATTTCGCTTACTTAGCTTTTTTGTAGTTGCTATTCTTTTTGTGATTTTAGGATTTCTGATTTACAACGGAATAAAAGTCATCAGCTGGGATTTTTTAACCGAAATGCCGAAAGATGGAATGACCAAAGGCGGAATTTACCCGGCAATTATTGGTACGCTTTGCTTAATTGCGGGCAGTATGATTTTTGCCTTCCCGATAGGTGTACTTTCTGCCGTTTACATGAATGAATATGCAAAAGATGGCTGGTTAAAACGGTTTTTAAATCAGATGACCAATAACCTTGCGGGAATTCCGTCCATCGTATTTGGCTTGTTTGGTATGGCATTATTTGTGAATAAATTCAATTTTGGCGATAGTATCATAGCGGGTTCACTAACTTTAGGCTTGATGGCACTTCCCGTGATTATAAGAACTACAGAGGAGTCTTTAAAAGCGGTAAATGATACTTTCAGACACGCAAGTCTGGCATTGGGATCAAGTAAGTGGGAAACAACCCGAAGAGTGGTTTTACCAATTGCGTTTCCAAACATAATTACGGGTGTAATTCTTTCGATTGGGCGTGTTTCCGGAGAAACGGCTCCAATTCTATTTACTGTGGCGGCTTATTTCCTTCCGAGATTACCACACAGTATATTTGATCAGGTGATGGCTTTACCATATCACCTCTACGTGATTATTACCAGCGGTACAAATATGGAAGCGAGCAGACCGATAGCGTATGGAACTGCATTAGTTTTGATTACCATTGTGTTGATCATGAATTTAATTGCAAATGCTTTCAGAAGATACTTTGGGAAAAAAGTAAAAATGAGTTAATATCCCGTAAGGGCAAAAAATATTAGAATATTACAAGCAACATTTTTAAATGCATAAGTTAGAAACTAAGTCTATAAATCTACATTACGGAGATTTTCACGCATTAAAGGGAATCAGTATGGTTGCCGAAGCAAATACCGTAACTGCATTGATCGGTCCTTCCGGCTGCGGAAAATCAACTTACCTGAGACTGTTTAACCGCATGAATGATTTGATCAGCAATGTGGAAATCAGCGGTCAGGTTTTGGTAGAAGGCGAAGATATTTATTCCAGAAAAGTACAGGTAGATGATTTGCGGAAAAAAGTAGGAATGGTTTTTCAGAAACCAAATCCTTTTCCAAAATCTATTTATGAGAACGTAGCCTACGGCTTAAAGGTTAATGGGGTAAACGACAAAAAATTTATAGAAGAACGAGTTATTTCATCTTTAGAGCATGCCGCATTATTCAATGAAGTAAAAGATAAACTTCACAAATCTGCTTTTGAACTTTCGGGAGGTCAGCAACAACGTTTGTGCATTGCCAGAGCTTTAGCTGTACAGCCATCAATTTTATTAATGGACGAACCCGCTTCGGCATTAGATCCTTTATCTACTACTAAAATTGAGGAGTTGATCCACGTTTTGAAAAATGATTATACGATAGTAATTGTAACGCATAACATGCAACAAGCTGGTCGTGTGAGTGATTATACAGCATTTTTTTACATGGGTTCTTTAATTGAGTATGATAAAACCAAAACCATATTCACCAATCCGAAGAATACACAAACTGAAAATTACATTACCGGCAGATTTGGTTGATTTCAAGTTTTTATTGCTAGAATCCCATTCACAACTAAAAATAACATAATCCATAATACATATGACCCATCTTGAATCTGAGTTACAGGAACTAAAGAAAAATCTCGCAGAAATGTGGGCCTTGGTTAGAAACCAGTTATTGAAAGCCAAAGAATCTTTGCTTACAGAAGATAAAGATTTAGCCCGCGAAGTAATTGCAGGTGAGAAACGTGTAAACGCTTTTGAGCTGAGTATTGATAATGATTGTGAAAACATTTTTGCTCTTTATAATCCGGTTGCTGTTGACTTAAGACTGGTTTTGGCCATTATTAAAATAAATAACAATCTGGAGAGACAAGGCGACAGTGCGCAGGGAATTGCCAAGTTTGTATTAAGTCTGGAAGATTCTTTAGATATGAAGCTGGTTGAAAAAACCCGTATAATGGAAATGTTCGATGAAAACATACTCATGCTGGATGAACTAACTGAATCGTTTGGAAATGAAGATGGAATAATAGCTCGTAAAATTTTTAAAAGAGATGAGTTTTTAGATGAAATAAATGACGAGTCCACATCGGTTATTGCCAAATACATCCGTGAGAATATTGACATTGCAGAGCAGGCACTCAGAATATTATCCATCATCCGCAAACTTGAAAGAGTTGGCGATCACTCCAAAAACATAGCCGAGGAAATTATTTTTTACACCGAAGCGAAAGTGCTAAAGCATGTAAAAAAAGATAAGAAAAAGTAGCCAAAATTTACTTTAACTAAAAAGAGCAACATGAAGATGTTGCTCTTTTTTTATGACTTAATATCTAAGCCCCACTTTTTTAAATATAAAATGCAACAACCAAATCGGACCAATTAACAGAAATTTAATATCGTCCAAAAATGAAGGCTTTTTACCTTCTATCTTATGTCCGATAAACTGCCCGATCCAGGCCAGAACAAAAATTGCAAGGCAAATTTGCCACATTGGCGGCCAGCCATTTTGTAAATGCAATTTCTCTAACCCAACAATCCCGGCAGAAAAAATCATGATGATCAACAACATCACATAAGATAAAATCGGCGAAAGTTTGTAGTAGAAATAAATCGCGAAAGCAATAAGGAACGACGCCCAGTTTACAAAACCATTGTACTTTCCTAAAAACTCTAAATGTGGAAATGGAATAGCCCATATCAAACCAAAAATGCTGAAAACAATAAGCGGTACGCAAATCCAGTGAATTAATTCATTGGTATGATTCTGATGACTTTCTGCATATTTATCAAAATAAGCATCAACCTTGCGGACTTCCATTTTTTTGGCCATAAGCTAAATTAAGAAAAAGTATTACGTTGAAAATAAGAAATCCGCATCCCAATTAAAATCAGAATGCGGATTGAAAAATAAGTATTATTTAGCGTAGGCAACAGATCTGGTTTCCCGGATAACGGTTACCTTAATCTGACCCGGATAGGTCATTTCAGTTTGAATACGGTTGGAAATATCAGCTGCTAAAATTTCTGAAGCAGAATCTGAGATACGCTCGCTTTCTACAACCACGCGTAATTCTCTACCAGCCTGAATAGCGAAAGTTTTCTCCACGCCCGGATAAGACAATGCAAGCGATTCAAGATCTTTTAATCGTTTGATATAACTTTCTACCACCTCGCGGCGTGCTCCCGGCCTGGCGCCTGATATAGCATCACAAGCTTGAATAATCGGCGAGATCATAGACGTCATTTCAATTTCGTCGTGGTGAGCACCAATTGCGTTGCAAACTTCCGGATGCTCCTTATACTTTTCAGCTAATTGCATTCCTAAAATTGCGTGTGGCAGTTCCGGATTATCATCCGGAACTTTACCTATATCGTGTAAAAGTCCGGCACGTTTTGCAAGCTTAACATTCAATCCTAATTCTGCCGCCATAGTAGCACAGAAATTAGCAACTTCGCGACTGTGCTGTAATAAATTTTGTCCGTAAGAAGAGCGGTAACGCATTCTTCCTACCATTCTGATCAGTTCCGGATGCAGGCCGTGGATTCCAAGGTCAATTACGGTTCGTTCTCCAATTTCAACAATCTCGTCTTCAATCTGCTTTTTGGTCTTCGCAACAACTTCTTCAATTCTCGCGGGATGAATTCGTCCGTCTGTTACTAAACGGTGCAAAGCTAAACGGGCAATTTCACGCCTTACCGGATCAAACCCTGATAAAATGATCGCCTCAGGAGTATCATCCACAATGATTTCAATTCCGGTTGCTGCCTCTAAAGCACGAATATTACGTCCTTCGCGACCAATCACCCGGCCTTTAATTTCATCACTCTCAATATTAAAAATTGAAACAGTATTTTCTATTGCACTTTCGGTGGCTGTACGCTGAATAGTCTGGATAACTACTTTTTTAGCTTCTTTGCTCGCAGTTAATCTGGCTTCGTCAACAATATCTTTGATTTGGCTCATCGCTTTGGTACGAGCTTCTTCACGCAGTGAATCAACTAATTGATTTTTCGCCTCTTCGGCGGATAAACCTGCAATAGATTCTAACTGAGTAATGTGCTGATTTTTGATAGCATCAACTTCCAATTGTTTTTTCTGAGCTATTTCAGTCTGTTTTTCCAGATTCTGACGGGCATTATCCACTTCCTGCTCTTTACGATTCATGTTTTCAAGCTTCTGATTTACAGATTGCTCTTTTTGTTTGATCGTATTTTCACGTTGATTAATCGTGTTATTTTTGCTTTGAATTTCCTGCTCGTGTTCTGATTTTAGCTTCAGAAAATGATCTTTTGCTTCTAAAAGTTTCTCTTTTCTTACTATTTCAGCTTTAGATTCTGCGTCTTTAAGTATCTTTTTAACTTTATTCTGCGCTGCAATTTCTTGCCCTCTCAGCAGCTTACGAAGCAGAAATCTCCCGATCACCACTCCTACTGCCAGTCCTATTAAAATGTAAAGTATAATTTCCATAATTGTTTATATATAAAAAAACCGCAACTAAATTATAGATTTCATGTATTGTAAAGCTTTTCAATCACGATTAGAGTTTAGAGGATTACCCCGTTCCTCGGAATAAACCAATCTAAGCTCACATAATATTGAAGCGTTAAGCTTAAAATAGTGAAATCTAATAATTTAGCTGCGGCTAAATCTTAGGCTCTAAATAAAGAACGATGCTATTTGGCGAAAAAATCCGTTAACAACTGGTCTAGCTGCTCTACTTTTTCTGCTACTTCTGTGTCTTCATGCATTACTTTCTTTTCTGCTTTCAGCGTTGCTGTAGCGTAATGTAACACACACATTGATAACAAATCCTGTTTATCTCTAACCGCGTAATTATCCTGATATTCTTTTACGCGATCATTGATCAGTTTAGCTGCCCTACGTATAACTTCCTCTTCTTCCATGTTTACCTTTAAAGGATAAACTCTGTCAGCAATATTTATTTTTATGGAGATTTCTCCCATTTGAGCTTGGTTCACTATCGTATTACTTTTTAAGCAACACAATACACTTATCTATTTCGCGTACAAATTCGCTAATTTTTTGCTTTATGTCAAGACTTTTTTCATTAGCACCTAATTCCGGTGTGTTCATACCTTCAAGTGAACGTGCCATTGTTAAAATCCTAAGCTTTTCTTCTACCTCAGAAGTTTTGTTTTTACTGGCGTCGACCGCAACTTTAAGCGATTGATTTTCCAATTTCAAAAGGTCATTTTCTTCCTGTAAAGCAGCACACAAGTCTAAAAGTCTCGATGTTTTTTCAACTACCTTATGTAACTGGTCTGCTAACTGGCTCATTTAATTTATCTGTATTCTAAATTTTCAGAATATTTCTCTTCATCAAAAATAATTTCAAAAAATTTATTTTCTGATCTCTGCTCCTGCTTCCTTTTCGAAATTAAGAATTAATTTTTGCATGATTCCTTCAATCTGCTTATCAGTCAAAGTTTTCTCTTCATCCTGCAATATAAAACTCAATGCATAAGATTTTTTTCCTTCCGGAAGCTTATCTCCCTCATAAACATCAAAAACATTTACTTCTTTCAAGATATTTTTTTCAGTTTTCTG
>JBDTLL010000103.1:0-7671 GCA_039934815.1 Daejeonella sp.
GAGTCTACCAAGTATTACGCTTTTTTCTGGCTGTATTTATTTGTGGGCATCATGGCATTCTATCGAAGAAGAGAGAATAGGAAATTCAAACTTAAAGGTTAACCAGGCTATACTTTTCAATAGTAAAATATACCTCATCCCCTTTGTTAAATTTTCCGCTTGGAACATTCGCATGCATATTCAAACCATTTACATTTAATTCCAGCTCATCAAAATACATTTTAAAGTTTACTCTGCTAACCAGTGACTTAATTCCCTGCCCGGTTATTAGAATATGATGCGGATAAATCAAAACTTTAGAGTGCCCTTCCGGGGAAATATTGAGTTTGGTCTCAGCCTGATTTTGCGAAATGATATTGGCATTCCCTAAAATTTTCCCGACGTAGGCAGATACAGGATTGTTAGCAATTTCTGCCGGCACTCCCTGCTGTATAACTTTCCCGTTCTTAATCAATATCAAATGATTTGAAAGCGAAAGTCCGTCTTGCGGATCGTGGGAAACCAAAATAATTGTGATCCCTAAAAACGTGCAAAGGCGCTTTAAATCTGCTCTTAATTGATTTTTTAGAATAGCATCTATCTGACTAAATGGTTCGTCCAGAAGCAACACTTCAGGTTCTGTAATAATTGCTCTCGCGATAGCAACACGTTGTTGTTCTCCACCGCTCAACTCAACAATGCGTTTTTCAGAAAGATGGTCAATGCCCAGAAACTCCATCATCTCCCATGTTTTTTGCTTTTTTGCCGCAACATCCTCGTTAGAGAGCATTCCGGCAATATTATCATAAACCTTGGCGTACAAATTCAGATTAAAATCCTGAGTAACCATTTTCATTTTCTCATGGCCTGGAATTAACTTTTCATGCGGACCCAGAACATGCTCATCTGCATAATAGACTTCGCCGGAGTTTGGCGACAGTAACCCGAAAATTAATTTCAATAATGTACTTTTTCCGCTTCCGCTTTCGCCGATTATAGCCACAAAATCACCTTTATTTATTGTGATGTTTACATCAGAAATCGCGGCAGTATTTCCAACGGAATAATATTTTGCTACATTTTGCAAACGGATTTGAGGCGTAGAGGTCATTTTCAAATATAGTAAAAAGGGGCAGGCATATATCGCCTCAACAGTTAGTATGAAACAAAAAAAACCTGCATTTCTGCAGGTCTGATTATGTTTTCAAACAACACCTATTAAAATCCGAGCATCACGCCAAAGGATAGATTTTTAAAATCTGCTGGCCCCTGCCCTTTTGCAAATACATCATTGAAATAATATTTTGTGTAAATACCTAATCCTCCGTATCCAATTCTTCCGGAAACACCATAGCGAAACGGCTCCAGGTTGTAATCATCTTTAAATTTCTCTTTTCCACGCTCGCCGCTTATTTGCTTAACTTTTCCATTCAACAGGAAACCAACCTCCGGTCCGAAAACAAAATTGAATTTCTTACCATTATCATCGTCCTTTGATCTAATCTGAAAAGAAAGTGGAATTCTTAGATACTGGCTTGAAAAGCGATTCTTATCAAATTCAATTGGTTCATTAATATAAGTCAACGTTGGTTCTTTCTTTTGTAACGTGATATTTTCTTTCAATCTCATGTGATTCCAGTCAAGCCCTGCAGCCAGATAAACCTTGAAATAACTGTTAAAACGATATCCCATTTGGAAAACTTCGAAACCAAAGTTGCTCGATTTCCATGTTTGATGCTCCAGGTATGAATTTTCAGGACTCAGCGTAAAGCTTCCATTATCCAAATAAGTACTTAAACCCAGATCAATTCTTGAAAAAACAAATTGTGCAGAAAACTTAGTTTTAGGCTTAAACTCCTTCACTTCTGTTGTATCTTTTTTAACTGAATCCTTTTTACCAAATTCAAAAGTTACACGAGTTTTCTTTTTTGAAGTTGTAGAATCTCTGGTAATTACTAAAACTGTATCCCGGCGATTTTTAACTATAACCGTATCATTTTTAGACTTTTCCTGCGCATAACTTCCGGCAAATAGCGTACAGAGTAGCGTGCTGATTATTAATGTTTTCATATTTATTTATTTCTGCTTTTAAATTTTACTAATCCTAAATTAATTCCTGAAATTTCCTCACCTTCATCACTATTCTTAAACTCGATTAACTTATCTTCCCGTTTATCTACCTGGGCAATTACAAAGTTTACCAAACCACCAATTCCTCTAACTTTATGTTTCGAAGCTTGATCCCCTTCTTCAACTATTTTATCTGCTTCAACCTGCGCAATCATGGGTTTTTCTACAATTAAAGGTCTGGTTATAATCGGATCAGCAACTTTCAGCGGAATAATTTTGTTATTGAGTTCCACTTCTTTTGGAGGTTTATTTCCGGTGTTCTCAGACTTTATTTTCTCCACCTTTACTGTATTTGAAGCAAGCTGATATGCCGTTCTTTCTTGAGACCTGGCAGGTTCGGAATAATTGACATCAGCCGCCGGCTCATTTACCTGTACGTCGTCGTTTACAGGACTTTGAACTTTCGCCACAACTTCGGTATTATCTGGCTGACCTTTAAGTTTGATCACTTCGGCAGGTTTATACAGATATAAAGTAGCCGAAAGAAGAATCAAAACACTGGCCGCCGACATCCAAATAACAGATTTAGACGATTTCTTCTTCTTGGTTCCCTCCAGTTCTGCGTCAATTTTAGACCATAAATCCTTTGATGGTTCTGATTCTAAATTCTCAAACCGCGACTGAAATAATTTATCAAGGTTTTTATCCGAGATGGGTTGCATAATTTAAGCCCTCCATTTTTAGTATTTTTTCTTTTAAAATTGCCCGTGCCCGGGATAATTGTGATTTTGATGCGCCTTCTGTAATTCCCAAACTTTCAGCAATTTCTTTGTGAGAAAACCCCTCTATCACATACATATTAAATACCATTCTGTATCCGTTAGATAATTGCTGAATTAATTTCAGCAGATCTTTTGTTTCCAGAATATTCATATCAAAAGTGCTCTGCGGCTGATCATACACTTCGTCCAGATCAACAATATTCAGCGTTCTCAGGTTTTTGCGGTAAATCTCAATGGATGTATTGACCATAATCCGTCTGATCCAACCTTCTAAAGAACCTTCGTTTCTAAATTCAGCAATTTTGCGGAACACTTTTACAAATCCTGTTTGAAGCATATCTTCAGCCTCAAAATTATCTTTGGCGTAGCGCTGGCAAACGGCAAGCATCTTTGCAGCTAAAGCCCGGTACAGATTCTCCTGCGCCTTTCTATCGCCGTTTTTACAGCCTTCCAAAAAATCATCAATTGTAAAAATCCGTTCCAAATTTCTGCTGGTTTAATAGTAAGATGCAGATGCGTTGCAAATGGTTGCACGTGCACACAAATTTATTATTAATAAAATCGTTAAAACAGATTTATACACCCTCGTTTACGAACTAAAAAAGCCTTTTTAGTTCCATGCACAAAATGTAAAATGTTATATTGCCGCAAACTGATACTGATATATGGGTAATTTTGAAAACTTTGTTGTTACCGCAAACTCCATTATCTGGAGTGATGCATTGATTTACTTATTGCTTATTGTGGGAGTTTACTTCTCTCTTAAAATGCGATTTTTCCAGGTTCGCCTTATCGGCGATATGGTAAAGCTTATTTTTCAGGGCGATAAATCAAAGGCGGGAATATCTTCTTTTCAGGCACTGGCGGTTTCGTTATCGGGGCGTGTAGGTACCGGAAATATTGCCGGCGTAGCTACCGCGATTTATATTGGCGGACCGGGTGCAATTTTCTGGATGTGGATGGTGGCTTTTTTAGGTTCAGGATCGGCTTTTATTGAATCAGCATTGGGCCAGATCTACAAACGGAAAGAACATGGCCAATATCGTGGCGGACCTGCATTTTACATTGAGAAAGGTTTTAAAAACAAAAAAATTGGCAAATATTACGCAATTGTTTTCGCGGTTTCAACCATACTAGCAACCGGATTATTATTGCCGGGAGTTCAATCTAACAGTATTGCTTCTGCCGTTAAAAGCGCTTTCGCGATAAATTACGTCTGGACAGGCGCTTTGCTGGCGCTATTACTTGGAATGATCATTTTTGGAGGTATTAAAGTTATTGCGAGAGTTGCAGAATACGTTGTACCGTTTATGGCTCTGGTCTACATTTTAATGGCTGTAGTTATTCTGTTCATGAATTATGACAAAATTCCGGAAGTTTTTCAATTGATTATTTCCAGTGCGTTCGGCGCTAAAGCAACATTTGCCGGAATTGTTGGAGCCATGATATCCATTGGCGTGAAGCGTGGAGTTTATAGTAATGAAGCCGGACAGGGAACCGGCCCACATCCCGCGGCAGCGGCCGAAGTTTCTCATCCGGCAAAACAGGGTTTGGTACAGGCATTTTCAGTTTATGTAGACACTATATTTGTGTGTTCTGCAACCGCATTTATGATTCTGATCACAGGAATGTATAATGTTAAAGGTCCGGCCGAAGGAGAATTACTGGTAGATAATGGCATTTATTACATGCAGGACGGTGTAAAGCATATTGACGGAAGTCCGACATATACGCAGGCGGCAATTGATAAAGCCTTTAGCGGACAAGAAACGTTTAATGTAGATTATGTGGGAACCGGAAGTTATTTTGTTGCTGTAGCGTTATTCTTTTTTGCGTTTACAACGTTAATGGCTTACTATTATATTGCTGAAACGAATGTGGCTTATCTCACGCAAAAACGGGGCAGCACCTTGCTCATGCTCCTGTTGAAACTTGGAATAGTTGCCGCGGTGTTTTTTGGCTGTGTACGAACGGCCAAAATTGCCTGGGATCTGGGAGACATGGGAGTGGGAATTATGGCCTGGCTAAATGTTATAGCCATCATCATTCTTCAAAAACCCGCTTTAAAAGCGTTTAAAGATTACGAAGAGCAAAAAGCCCAGGGAAAAGATCCGGTTTTTGACCCTGTTAAATTGGGAATTCACGACGCTGATTTCTGGGAATTTGAATATAATCAGAAAGAAATTTTGGCAGAAAAAACTGAATAATATACAAGCCTCTTTACGGAGGCTTTTTTTAGGTCCAAAAAATATTTTTAATTGTATATTTTGTTTAAACAGATTACCGAAACTATGATGCAAGCTGCAGCAAATCTATCCAGATTTTTAGAAGCTCAGGAGAATACCTATTCATCCGCTTTACGCGAAATTAAAGCGGGCAAAAAAACTTCTCATTGGATGTGGTTTATATTTCCGCAAATTATTGGATTGGGAAGCACAGATTACTCTATTAAATATTCGATACAATCTAAAAGGGAAGCAAATGCTTATTTGAAACATCCGGTATTAGGTACCAGATTAATTGAAATTAGTTCAGCGTTACTTTCCCTTAATGATGTAAGTGCTTTTGAAATTTTCGGAAAACCCGACGATCGGAAACTGAAATCCTGCATGACTTTATTTTCTCAAGTATCAGGTGATGAAGAAGTTTTTAATAATGTGCTTGCCAAGTATTATAATGGTGAGCTTGACCAGCGAACGATACAGATTTTATCAGAATTGAGATGAGCTATCTTTGCGGAATGTAGGCAATAAGCTGCGGAATTAAGTAACTAAACTCTTTTTTATCACCATTTACTTTATATTTTTTATTTTGAAAAATTTCGGAAATTACACCCACTGCAGCTCCTGCAGTCCCTAACATTATCCCTCCGAATATTGCTTTTTCTCCCGCTGAAAAGTTAAAGGCGTTGACAATTGGGGCAAAGAAATCATCCTCAGGAACATTTTGATCACTTCCACTAATTAAGCCTATTGCCACACCAGAGAATGCACCCAACGCTGCTCCAGTTGACATACTTTTTATAATTCCATTTTTTTTACGAATGGCAATAGTTTTAATTTCATTAACCTGGAAAGAATGCAGACTAAGAGAATCAGGAATGCTTGTGGGAATAGCTTTCTCATCTTTTAACAACAATTGATTTTCATCAACAGAATGCACATAACCCCGAATTTTTTTTCCATCCATATTCTCAACTATTATCAAAAAAATCTTTGATTTGATAGCCCGATTTTTAGTTACTTGTGCATTTAGTAGCCCACTTAAGAGCAAACAGAAACAAATTGTCAATAGCTTTTTCATGATTGTAGATTTAAAAGATAAATTTTCATTAGTAAATCTACAATCAGCCACTGCCTGTTTAAAATTGCTTTTTGTTATACACTTTTTATTTGTTGCACTTATTACTTTCCAGCTAGATAATTTCCGTCTTCTAAAATTAAATTTCAATTTTTCGAGGCTAAAATTTCCGGATATTAGTAATTTTCATTTATTTATTTTAATGCTTTAAGAGAAAATGCGAAAAATCTATATTTCAGTAAAAAGTTGATTTTTATATCGGTTCGAACATCTTAAGCATTTTTCGGTTGATAAACATATAGACGTTTAGTAAGCCAGGTTATACTATTACATTTTTTAAATATGGAATTTGTTGATTATTATAAAGTTTTAGGAATAGATAAAAAGGCGTCGGAGAAAGATATTAAAAACGCATACCGCAAGCTTGCACGGAAATATCATCCGGATGTAAATCCAAATGATAAAACAGCACATCAAAAATTTCAGGAAATAAATGAAGCGAATGAAGTATTAAGCGATGCTGTAAAGCGTAAAAAATATGACGAATATGGCAAAGATTGGAAACATGCCGACCAATTTGAAAAAGCCAAACAATCTGCCGGACAACAACAATATCAATATCAGGGAGATGGTGGTTCATATTCAGGCGGATCCGGAGATTCTGATTTTTCAGATTTTTTCTCCTCCATGTTTGGCGGTGGTTCACGTAAATCAAGGCAGCAGGTAAAATACAGAGGTCAGGATTTTAACGCAGAACTACATTTAAACTTGCGTGATGCCTACGAAACGCATCAAAAAACGCTGACTGTTAATGGTAAGAATATCCGGATAACCATCCCGGCAGGAATTGAAAACGGACAAACAATTAAGATTAAAGGTCATGGCGGTGCGGGAGTTAATAATGGCCCAAACGGAGATCTTTTCATCAATTTCATTGTTAAAAATGATGCGGATTTTAAGCGTGAAGGAAACAACTTATACAGTACAGTTCCTCTTGATTTATACACGGCAGTTTTAGGTGGCGAAAAAACCATCAGTACCATGACAGGTAAAGTGAAACTAAAAGTGGCAGCCGGAACGCAAAATGGAAGTAAGGTTAAACTGAAAGGAAAAGGCTTCCCTATTTATAAAAAAGACGGACAGTTTGGAGATTTATATGTGAGTTATCAGGTAGAAATTCCAGAGAATCTGACTGATAAACAGAAGAGTTTATTCGAAGAATTATCGAAATTATAATTTAATAATACGATCATGCAGACAGAACATTTCATATCAACAGATGATTTTTGCACATATCATAATATTGAGTTTTCCTTTATTCGAAATCTGGAAGATTTTGGCTTGATAGAAGTTAAAACCATTGAAGATCGACCATGTATTCACGAAGATCAGTTGGTTAAGCTGGAGCGCATTTTACGTCTCCATAATGAGTTAGAAATTAATGTAGAAGGCATTGATACCATTACTCATTTGCTTCAAAAAATCAGCTCGTTGGAAGAAGAGATGAGGCAACTGAAAAATAAACTTAAGTTGTACGAGT
>JBDTLL010000104.1:0-7653 GCA_039934815.1 Daejeonella sp.
CGCTCTAGCCAGCTGAGCTAATCCCCCGTTTGACTATTTTTTGATTAGATTTCCTGAACTATTGACCTTCCCGATTCCCATCGGGACGCTCTAGCCAGCTGAGCTAATCCCCCGTTTTATTGACGTCGCAATTATCAACATTTCAAATGCATTTTGCAAGTTCTTTAGAGAGAATTTTTAAGTCTTATAAGGATTTGCACGTTAGAGTTCGTTAACACCGATCGATTCTATTGCAATTGCTGCTGATGTGGGTTATGTCATTTCCCAACTTTCTATTACTTTAGGGCTGCCTTGTATTTGACCTGCGAATATTACCGTAACAGCAACAAGCCAAGAACGATTTAAAACATATGCGAAAAATCCTGCTAACAATAATATTTGGAGTTTTAATTTACTCTTGTTCACCCTTAACCGTGGGAAATAATAACACCAAATATTTTGATGAGAATAATGTTGAAATAAGTAAATCAAAATTTGACCGAAGGCGTTCAACAAATAAATTGTTAGATATTCCCGGAGATTCCGCTAATCACAAAAAACTGACATTAAGAGAAAAACGTGGAAAAATAACAAATAGAGCTTCATTAGAATTACTTCTTGAGAAAGAACTAAATCAAGAATTAGATTCTACGAAACCTATAGTTATTGTTTATTATCCAGGAAAAGACCCTTGTAATTCAAGTGGTACAGCCACAAAAGAATCAAGAAAAATTTGGTTTGGACAGTTAGAAGATGGGATCAATCAGGTTGCTCAAACTAAACCTATTTATATTTATAAAGATAATGATGGTTTAGAAAAATATGATGGAGTGTTAACCTGGCATAAAGACCCAGAAAGGACAGTTGAAAGATTGTTTTTTGAATATCATTATCCTTGCAGCAGTTTTGTAGTGATTTCAAAGGATGGAAACTACATTAGTTATTTCGGAGAATTTGGGAAAGAATATGTTTGGGAAGCCACTCAACTTATGAATAAATAAATACGTATCAACAGTCCCAGTTTGATTACTGATTTAGTTGCGTAACCACGCAGCTAAATCACCCCAGTGATTTTACAATTTTTAAACAATTCTGTTATTTAAAAAAACTAATCTTGCAGCAGTAATGAAAAAGATAGCCGTGATAATTCTGTTCGTCTTCACCTTTGTACAGGCATTCCCGGTTATTACTTCTCTTTTTTCAGACCCTGCGTATGTTGTCGAAGTGAATGATGAAAAGGGCGAAGACAAAACTGAAACTCAAAAAAAATATACGGATGACTTCATTGCTTGTAGCCGAATAAATGATGAGTTCTCGCATATTGCAAAAACAGCTTTTCAGCTTGCGGAAAAGATTCAATTAGCACCCTGTTTAGAAAAGCTGACTCCTCCACCCAACCTTTGTTAATCAGTAAGGCATTTTAACTGCCTCTTTTTAGTTATGCAACCGCATAGCCATTTCTTTCTGTAACTGATTAATTCTTTTTTCATGATAACAACTAAAAGTCCGCTTAGCAGGATACTGAACTTGCTTAGCCTGGAACGTAATGAAATAACTGCTATTTACTTCTATGCAATCCTTAACGGATTAATTCAACTTTCGCTGCCTGTTGGTGTACAGGCAATTATCGGCTATGTGCTTGGCGCCTCCATGCGGGCCTCGTTGGTAGTGCTTATAACATTGGTGGTACTCGGTGTATTAATTGCAGGCATTATGCAGATAAACCAAATGAAAATTATTGAAAAAATTCAGCAAAAATTATTTGTACGCTACTCTTTTGCATTTGCACAGCACTTACCTCTGATCGACTTAAAGAAAAATGATTCGGTTTATCTGCCGGAACTGGTGAACCGCTTTTTTGATGTACCGCTTTTGCAAAAAAGCTTATCTAAAATACTGTTGGATATCCCTACCGCAGTCATACAAATTTTTTTCGGTTTGATATTGCTCTCCTTTTATCACCCCACATTTATTTTGTTTAGTATAGTATTGGTTACTATTCTCTTTTTAATTCTAAAATACACTGGAGGCAAGGGGCTGGAAACCAGCTTGCAAAAAAGTAAATATAAGTACATGGTGGCCGCCTGGCTTGAAGAATTGGCGAGGGTAATCAAAACGACCAGGTTAGCCAAGCAAAACCAACTGCATCTGCAAAAAACAGATGAGAAAGTTTGCAATTACCTTATTGCCCGTAATAATCATTTCCGAATACTGCTCTCTCAGTTTAGTGTTCTGGTGGTTTTTAAAACAGTAATTACAGCTGCCATGCTCATTGTTGGAACTTTACTGATGGTGAACCAGCAGCTTACCGTCGGGCAGTTTATCGCTGCTGAAATTGTAATACTGCTTGTACTAAATTCCGTTGAGAAACTCATTATTAATCTCGGTAGTGTGTACGATACAATTTCCGCTCTTGAAAAAGTTTCTGAAATAACCGATAAACCTGTCGAGCAAAATGGAACCATGGAGTTAACTGCTTTAAGCAAGGGCATACAACTTGAAATGAAAGATGTGAGCTTCAGCTACAATAATGAGGTTAATGTACTTCAGAATATATCCCTGAAAATTGAAGCGAATGAAAAAGTATGTATTACCGGCAAAGACAGTTCGGGTAAAACAACCCTGCTGAAATTGATGGCAGGTTCTTATACGGATTTTAAGGGTGCAGTGCTGGTAGACGATGTACCGATGGGAAACTATAATCTCGATTCTTTAAGGGCACAAACAGGGGTGCTCCTAAGCCAGCAGGATATTTTCCAGGGAACACTCTGGGAAAATATCACCATGGGCAATAGCGAACTGAGTATGGAACAAATAAAGGAAAGTGCTTCTAAAACAGGGTTAAGTGATTATATAGCCACCCTGAAAGATGGATATAATACAGTTCTGGATCCGACTGGTAAACGTTTACCCCGGAATGTGGTCCACCGGATATTACTGGTGAGGGCATTGGCAAATAAACCCAGATTACTCTTACTGGAGGAACCATGGCTCAACTTCAGCAACATACATCGCAGGCAAATTATGCAAATGCTTACTGAATTAAAGGATACAACTGTTGTCATAGTCAGCAACGATGAAGAATTTATGGGTGAATGCAGCCAGTTAATTGAATTAGCAGAAAACGGAACTTTAAAAAAATAAAAAATTTACATGGAACAATTAAAATCATATACACTCATTTACCGCTATAACAAGAAAAGCCGTGTATGGCTTTGGTTTTTTGTTTGTTTCGGCATTTTCATTGTATTTCTGTTCTTACCATGGACACAAAACATTAAATCAGTTGGTGCGGTAACAACTCTATTCCAGGACCAGCGGCCACAGCAAGTAAATACCATCATCGGCGGCCGGGTAATGAAATGGTTGGTAAAAGAAGGCGATTATGTAAAAGCCGGCGATACATTAGTGCAATTATCCGAGGTGAAGGTAGATTATTTAGATCCTGATTTGCTTCAACGTACAAAAGAGCAGTTATCCGGCAAGCAGTTATCGGTCGAATATTATAAAAACAAAGTAGGAGTTGCCGACCAGCAAATCAGTGCTATCAAAAGCGGCTTGCAATTAAAGCTCAATCAGCTGGAAAACAAACTTAAACAGCTGCAACTGAAAGTACAGGCCGATAGTGCAGAATTTGAAGCAGCGAAAAATGATTTAAATATCGCCTCCATACAATACAATCGACAAAAATCAATGTACGACAACGGGCTTGTTTCTTTGACACAATTAGAAATAAGAAATCAGCAATACCAGAATGCAAAGGCAAAACAAATAAGTGCTGAAAATAAATTAGCTAACAGCAAACAGGACTTAACCATCACCCGTATTGAAATGAATTCACAGCAACAGGAAAATGTTGAAAAGGTAGCGAAGACGCAGGGGGAACAGTTTCAATCACTCACACAAATTGCCAGTGGCCAGGCCGATATTGCCAAACTGGAAAATCAGTACGCCAATTACAATATTCGCAATGGCATGTATGCAGTAATTGCAACGCAAAGCGGTCAGGTGGTGAAAGCACAAAAGGCGGGTATTGGCGAATTTGTAAAAGATGGAGATATGATTGCAGAAATCGTTCCTGATAAAATACAATACGCAGTGGAACTATTTGTTCGGCCCCTGGATTTACCCTTACTGGCAACCGGGCAAAAAGTGCGGTTTATGTTTGATGGTTTCCCGGCGATTGTATTTAGTGGATGGCCCAAGGCATCATCGGGCACGTTTGCTGGTCAGATTGCAGCCATTGAAAGCAATGTAAGCGTAAACGGAAAATTCCGGGTGTTGGTAAATGAAGACCCCTCTCAAAAACCCTGGCCTAAGCAATTAAGAATTGGCGTAGGTGCACATGGTATTGCCTTACTCAAAGATGTTCCGGTATGGTATGAGCTATGGCGAAATGTTAACGGATTTCCACCGGATTATTATATCGCGGAAACGCAGATGAAAACCAAAAAATAAAAGGGAAAAAAGATGAATCGATATAAATTGATATTACTATGCATTTTGTTTTCGCCCCCTTTGCTGGCACAAGACAATAAACGAACACTTTCTGCAGAACAGGTAATGCAGATTGTAAGGCAGTATCACCCGGTGGCTAAGCAGGCTTCCATACTTATTGAAAAAGCAAAAGCCGATATAACAATTGCAAGAGGTGGTTTTGACCCATTGTTCTATAACGGCAGGGCACAAAAAACTTTTGATGGCACAGAGTATTATCAATACAACCGCCCGGAACTAACTATTCCCACATGGTTTGGGATGGAAGTATATGCCGGTTTAGAGAAATTATCGGGCAGCCGTACCGACCCAACGGAAACCAGCGGCCAAACAAGTTATTTCGGAATCAGTGTACCATTGGCAAAAAACCTGCTCATGGATAAACGAAGGGCTGCATTACAAACTGCAAAAATTTTAAGAAGTGCCTCAGAAGTGGAACAAAGAAATATCCTGAATAACCTGCTGCTTGATGCCATGAAGAGTTATTGGAACTGGGTACAGCAATATCAGAGTTATAAAACCTTAACTGACGCTGGATTGGTGAATGAGAAAAGAGTACAATTGGTAAAAACTGCTTTTCTTTTGGGTGACCGCCCGGCCATTGATACAACAGAAGTATTAACACAGTTGCAGAATTTTCAGGTTTTAAGGGAAAATGCCTCGATGAAATTCCAAAATGCAGGGCTGGAACTATCTGTGTTTTTATGGCAGCAAAACGAAGCACCGGCTGTATTACCTGTTGATGTTATTCCCGCTGATGAACCATCATTACTGGCAGTATCGGGATCTTCACTACCTGCACTGAACGAATTACTGAATGCAGCAGAAAAAAACCATCCCGAGCTACTACTTTACGACTTCAAATTAGATGCTCTGGCTGTTGAAAAGAAATTAAAATTTCAGGACATGTTGCCGTCTGTTAAGTTTCAGTATAATCAATTAGCTAAGGGTTTTGACATATTAGAAACAACAGGTCCTTTGTTTGAAAATAATTTTCAGTATGGCCTTTCTATTGCAATTCCGCTCCGCCTTTCTGAAGGACGCGGTGAATACCGCAAAACAAAACTTAAAATTACAGAAACGCAATTGCAACAAAACTTAAAGCAGGTGCAATTGGAAAACAAGGTAAAAAGTTACTTCAATGAACTGGCAGCATTAAAAAAACAGGTTCAGGTGCAGGAAAGCGCTTTCAAAAACTATCTTGCATTACAGCGTGGTGAGGAAATACGTTTCCAGACGGGAGAAAGCTCACTCTTTATGGTAAATTCCAGAGAAAACAAAACACTGGAAGCATTACAAAAATTACAGGAACTGCGTATTAAATATTTAGTAACAGGAAACACGTTGCAGTGGGCGGCAGGTTTGATCATAGAATAGCCGACTCACCAATTGATTGACAATTAATTACCGGATAGTTGATGGAGCAACTATCCGGAATAATTAAGTAGTACTTGCTTAGGTAGAAGCAGGGTCGGTATTAATTATTTTTTACTAACAGAGCGTTATATTTTTCTAAAAGATCGATGTATTTCATCATCCAAAACTGAGAACCGCCTACCGCAGCATGATTAAGTTCTTCTTCAGACGATGTAATATTTCCTATAATTTTAAGATCCGGATCACTCAACGAATGTGAGAAATCAGATGAGAAATCGTGACCAAGCGTTTGCCCGATTTTACCTATCAATTTAACGGGTAAAGTCTCCTGATTAAACCAGTTGTAAAGCGTTCTGCGATTAACATTCATTTTCCTCGAAAGGGAGCTAATGGAAATATTATGCGTACGTACTGCTTTTTCGATAATGGATCCTGCGTGTGTTTTAAACATAATAATTAGGTTTTATAGGTTAGATGTTGGCATTTATACAATTGTTGTTCCAGAAAATAAAATCACAAATATTTATCCGCAAGTCAGATTAAAATGGGCCGAAAAAAGTTTAAAAATCCAAGCACGGCTCAACCTTTAAAAAATGAGATAAAACTATGTCTAGAACGAGAAAAGCGAGAAATATTGTTTCTACAGGTCTATTTCATGCGGACGCAAAAATCCGATCATTAATTTAGCAGTGCGGGCGGAAGCTCCGGAATTTCCCACTTTTTCAGCAAGCTCATCGTAATTGATTAGCATTTTAGTGCGGTATAAATGATCGTGAAGTACTAATTCAAGCTCTTCTGAAATCAGAACCGGGTTACAATCGTTTTGTATCAATTCTTTTACAACTTCCTCATCCATAATTAGATTCACAAGAGAAATAAATTTAATTTTTACAAGCAGTCTCGCGATAGCAACTGAGATAGAATTTCCTTTATATAGAACAACCTGGGGAATTTTTAACAATGCCGTTTCTAAAGTCGCGGTACCCGAGGTAACTAAAGCGGCTCTTGAACTGGTTAAAAGACTATATGTGTTATTGAAAATTATGGGGAATACTTTCCCCTTAAGGTAGGGATCGTAGTCTGCGGTTGTAAAGCCAGGTGCGCCCGCAATTACAAACTGGTAGTCAGGAAACCGCTCCGCAACTGCTAACATTTCTGGTAAAACTTTATCTAACTCCTGACGCCTGCTTCCCGGTAAAAGTGCAACAATGGGCTTTAATCCGAGATTATGCCGGTTTTTGAATTGCTCATCTGCCTGATTAGCTTCTATGGCATCCATTAACGGATTGCCCACATAATCTACGTCCATTCCCCAGCTTTTATAAAAATCAACCTCAAAAGGAAGGATGCAATACATCCGGTCGACAACTTTCTTAATTTTTAAAACGCGTTTTTGATTCCAGGCCCAAACTTTCGGGGAAATATAATACAGGACTTTTATTTGGTGTTTTTTGGCAAAGGATGCTACTTTCAAATTAAATCCCGGAAAATCTATAAGTATTAGCGCATCTGGATTAAACTCCAGAATATCTGTCTTTGCCTTTTCCAGATTTTTATAAATGGTACCGATATTTGCCAGAACTTCCACAAATCCCATAAAAGCCATCTCCGAATAATGCTTCACCAGCGTTCCACCCTGCTCCTTCATCAGATCTCCGCCAAAATATCTGAATTCAGCATGGTCATCTTCAAGCTTTAAAGATTTCATCAGATTTGCTCCGTGAAGATCTCCTGACGCTTCGCCGGAGATGAGATAATACTTCATGAATTTAATTTATATATAAAGATAGCAAAGGCGCA
>JBDTLL010000105.1:0-7552 GCA_039934815.1 Daejeonella sp.
GCTGCTTTTTTAATCGTTTTTTTTCTTTTTCTTTTTTGTTAAATGTTTCGGTTGGTCTACCCATAGTTTTTCTCGGTTTGCGAATTTGCGCAGATACAAAGGTCGGCAATTTGATTTACAATCAGGTTATTTTATAAAAAAATCCTCGTTAATGTAAATCTCGAGCTTAACTGCCCTTTAAAGCCTTTAATTGTATGTATTTGATGTTTGTGAATGTCTTTTTATAACATTTAAATGCCCAACTTGTGTTCAAAATATTAAAATTACATAATCTCTTTAAGAGAAGCCATGCGGTTTTTTTTACCTTGCGCCAGAATAAATTACGTAAAAATCATGGCAATTATTTATCATAAGTTTAAAGATCATCAGGTTAGTGCCGATACGGAGATTTTAATTCTGGGAACTTTCAATCCGGATTTAGAAGGTGGGCCTGATTTTTTTTATGGCCGTGACCGGAATTTTTTATGGCATTTATTACCCATTTGCTGGGAAGAAGAAAGTTTAAAGGATGCAGATTTAACCTCAAAAATTAATTTCATGAAATCGCATAAAGTTGATTTTGCCGATTTTATAGAATCTCTTGAAATAGAAGAAGGCGAGGAGCAAAATGTTGATGATTCCTTTATTGATCAACATGTTCATTCCTGGAAAGATATTGCTGCCTTGCTAGATTCTTTACCAAACCTAAGGGCTGTTTATTTTACCCGCAAAACCTTTAATGGTATTTCCAATATCAAATCGCAAATGAATTTGGTGGCTAAAAAATGCCGGGAAAAAAATATTCGTGTATGTAAACTAGAAACTCCGGCAAAGTATTTTAGCCCTGAGAAACAGCAGCAATGGATTGACACGATTGTTCTTGAAAATACCTGCTTAAAACCTTAAAGGGCGATAATTTTATGCAACAGGTAATTCATTATTTTCTGCATTTCATTTTTCCGGGAATTGTTGCGTACGCGTTCTACAGACCGGAATGGATTAAAATCTATTCAATTTTCCTGTTAACAATGCTTGTAGATCTGGATCATTTGGTTGCCAATCCGGTATTTGATCCCTGCAGATGCAGTGTCGGTTTCCATCCTTTACATAGTTATTATGCTATCGCGATTTATGCCGTACTTATTTTTATCCCTAAAACCAGAGTTATTGCCATCGGTTTACTCATGCATATGGCCACAGATCAGTTAGATTGTTTGCTAAGTAGCTGTTAGTTTGCCTGAAGGTTAAGCGCATCTATATTGTATTTATTCCGATATTGAACAGGGGATAAGCCTGTTAATTTTTTGAAGATCGTCCTAAAGGCCTTCACATCAGAATAGCCAACTTCGTACATAATTTCATCTATGTTTTTCCGGCTGCTTTCAAAGCTTTTCTTTGCCGCTTCAACTTTTACCCGCTGTATATATTCAATTACAGTATTGCTGGTTGCCTTTTTAAAGCGCCGTTCCAGGCTTCTTCTTCCCAAAGCAAATCTGGAAGAAAGCTGATCCACCGTAATTTTATCTCTGAAGTTTTCTTCAATAAATTCCTGAGCCTTTTTTACACATTCATCTTTATGATCCCGTTGTCCCTTAAATAAAATGAAAGATGACTGATTATTTCGGTCTATTTCTATCGCAAAATATTTAGCACACCAGATTGCCATTTCCCGGTCTGTATATTTTTCGATTAGATAGATTAGCAGATTCCAGTATGAATTTGCACCACCGCTTGAGTAAATTCCATGTTCGTCTGTAATTATACGGTCTGAAACCAGCTCCACATCGGGAAACATTTTTTTAAAATCATTGGAAGCAAGCCAGTGTGTTGCACATTTTCTACCTTTTAACAGGCCGGTGGCAGCTAATAGAAAAGCACCCACACATAAACTTGATAACTCAGAACCATTTTTATATTGCGCCGATATCCAGGGAAGAAAATTTTTGTTTTGCTGAATAATGGTTTGCATGTCGCCATTTATAGCTGGAATAATGATGAGATCTGTTTTAAAGTAATCATCAATTGTTAGGTCGGGAGTTACTTTAAAAAATTTATGGTAAACCTGTGTTTCTGCATCTAAACCTACCAGCTGTACTTTAAAAAGTGGCAGTTTTCCCATACTTACCAAAAAGTCGTTTGCTTTATTAAATAACGTGAAAGGGCCATCTATGCAACTTAAGGCAACTGCTCCTTTTGGAACCAATATGGAAATGTGTTTCATGAAATAAATCTAAAGGAAATATTTGTCGTAATCAACCCCTTACATTGCCGTAATTCAACCCTAAAAATGTCAGAGTTCATGGTTAACTTAGGGAAGCAGAAACTAATTTTAAAGTGATGGAAACAATTACCGCTAAAAATAAAATTGCAGCTTTTGTTGATTTATATGATTTGCATACCGGATTTTTCAATAATGTGATTGTGGGAATCAGCGATGAGGACGCACATAAAAGGTTGGAAACCAAAGCTAATCATGTAGCCTGGCTTACGGGCAGTTTGGTTCATCAACGATACGAAATTGCCAAAATGTTAGGCAGTGATATCGAATCGCCCTTTCTGGAACTTTTTGATCATAACAAAGGAATTCAGGATGGATTGAAATATCCCTCTTTGGATGAATATCGCCGGGCATGGGAAAACATATCTCCTGTTTTAAAAGAACTGATGCTGAATGTAAGTAATGAAAAGCTCGACGAAACTTTTGAAATGATGCCGGATATGAAATTCAGCAATTATGAAATGATGTCATTTTTTATCTATCGCGAAGCAAATTGTATTGGTCAGATTGCTTTATGGAGAAGATTATTAGGTTATGAGGCCATGAAGTACATGTAGAGCATTCTCTCTTTTACTGAACGAATCGCGTTAGCATAATTCTAAAACTTGAATTTTTTAAATTTAAAAAGATGGCGAGCTTAAATCCCTACCTCAACTTTAACGGTAATACAGAAGAAGCTTTTAATTTCTACAAATCAGTTTTTGGAAATGAATTTTCTTCTGTAATGCGATGGAAAGATATGCCGGACTCTGAAAAAATTCCCGACACGGTCAGAGAAAAAATCATGCACATTTCTTTACCTATCGGGAAAGAAACCATACTTATGGGCACAGACAGAATAGAAGAATTTGGTCAGCAAGTTACTGCGGGCACTAATTTTAATATTAACGTATCTACCGAAAGTACAGCCGAAGCGGATAAGATATTTAACGCTTTAGCGAAAGGAGGCAAGCCAACTATGCCTATGGAAAATACTTTTTGGGGTTCTTATTTTGGGATGCTAACAGACAAATTCGGTATTCACTGGATGGTTGATACGGAACTGAAAAAAGGTTAAGATTTATTTAAAAACTTTATTATGGTTGAAGTTTTCAAAACGAACGTGAATACCTGGCGCAGAGCAAATTTTATTTTAGATTTAATTCATCAACAATTTAAAACTTGTGAAGCCAATTTTGATTTAGACGATCGGGATAATATCCTTCGTGTAGAAAGTTCGGATGAATATTTCAATTTTGATTTAATTAAAAGATTGTTAGAAGAAAGAAAAGTTCAAATCGATTTTCTCCCTGAAACTGAAAACGTTTATACCCTTTAGATTCTCATTATTTTATAAGATTTAATTCATTAAAAAGATAGAAATCATGTTAAAAAATTCGAATGCTTTCAGTAGTTTTTCTTCAAATGATCTGGATAAATCTCAGCATTTTTATAGTGATATTTTGGGACTGGATGTTTCTAAAAATAAAATGGGAATTCTGGAATTAAAATTTAACGGAAGTAACCATGCCATTATTTATCCTAAGCCAGATCATGTGGCGACCGGTTTTACGGTTCTTAACTTCCCGGTAAAAAATCTGGAGGAAACAGTTGATGAATTAATTGCAAACGGAGTAAAGTTTGAACAATATGATTTTGGTCATTCAAAAACCAATGATAAAGGAATTATGGACGGCGCCGGTCAAGGACCCAAAATTGCCTGGTTTAAAGATCCGGCAGGGAATATTTTGAGTGTAATGGAACAAGACGATTAACAAACCATACAGCAAAAATTATAAATATTAGCAATTTAAAATCATGACAAAAGAATCTTTCAAAATAAGCGGCGAAAATTTACTGAAAAAAGTAAAGGAATTAATTGAAGAAGGTAATGTTTCAAAAATTACGATACATGAAAAATCCGGTAAAGAGCTAATGAGCTTTCCCTTAACTATTGGTTTAGTTGGTGCTGTTTTGGCTCCGCTTTTAGCAGCCATAGGAGCTTTGGCCGCCTTGATAGGCGAATGTACAATAACCGTTGAACGCGAAGAATAGAAAATTCTTCTATAACGTTATGTGAGCCGTGACGAGTAAAATATGAATCCCGCCAGATAATAAAAGGCTTCGGGAATTCGCAGGATTTTTTAAGCAGGTACAAAGCATTATTGCTGCACAGATATATTCCTCATAAATCTTGTATTCATTTTACTTTTCGTAAATTAGGAATAGAACTTAACAAATGGTTAAGGCGTTTTGCGCATTTTTTCCGTTGCTATTTTCGTTTCCTAAAATTTAGTGTGTGGTCATTCTATTGTTAGCTCGCCGACCGAAATAGCTTTGCGCTATTAACTATTGCTTTTTTATTGTTTATACGACATTTTTTCTGTTCAACCCATAAACCGACAAGCGTTTATTAACGGGTTTAATTTGATAATTAATCAATAAAATTCAATCTCATGAAAAATATATTAATCCCTACCGATTTTTCTACCTGTTCTAACAACGCAATAGATTTTGCCGTGCAAACAGCTAAGCGTCTTCCGGTGCAGTTAACCATTATGCACGCGTTTGAATTGATGGGCAACGTTTATATTGATTATATGGGTGTTAACAGAGAATTTAATGATGCTCAACTGGATGACGTTTACAAAAGACTGGACGAAATTAAAAATAGAATAAAAACTGAGCATGGTATTGAAGTTACTGCCTTTGTAGAGAACGGACGTGTAGAACACAGCATTCATAAAGCTGTTAAAGAAAAAGATATAGATTTAATTATTATGGGTACCAAAGGAGCAAAAGGTATTCAGGAAAAATTATGGGGAAGTGAGACGGGTTCTGTAATAGAAAGTAGCAAAATTCCTGTTTTAACTATTCCTCAGGACTATACATTCAAGGAACCTAATAACATAGTGCTCGCCTTAAATAAAATTGAGGAAGATGTAAATAGTCTGGATGTGCTTTTTGAAATAACCGACTTTTTTAATTCGCATGTAGATGTGGTTTTGTTTACTGATGAGGAAAACGGTGGACAAGCTTATCTGGAGCATAGCCGGGAAATTCCGCGTTTTGAAAATATATTAAAGAACCATTATCAGGAAGAAACTTTAACCGTTTCACATTTATATGGTCAGAAGTTTGACCATAGTCTGCAAAATTTTATTACCGACAATAAAGTTGATATGCTTGCAATGATAAAGCACAAGAGAAACTTTTTGGAAAATTTGTTTCATTCAAGTAAAACCAAGCGTATGAGTTATCATACAAATATTCCATTGCTGGTTATTCCTGATAAATAGGATTTATAAAATAGAGTTCTCAAATTAAATCTTACTTTCATTGGCTCAATAAATAATATGTCCAAAAAAAGCGCAGGGATTTTATTGTACCGATATAAAAATTCAGTTGCTGAAGTCTTCCTGGTTCATATGGGCGGGCCTTTTTGGCAGAAAAAAGATAAAGCTTCCTGGAGTATTCCCAAAGGAGAATTTGAATCGCCTGAATTACCGTTAGATGCCGCCATTAGAGAAATGCTGGAAGAAACCGGATTAAAAGTTGAAGGAGATTTTACAGAACTAAAACCTGTTAAACAAAAAAGCGGAAAGACGATCTATGCTTTTGCCATCAATCAGGATTTTGACCCGGACTCTTTAAAAAGCAATATGTTTAATTTAGAGTGGCCACCAAAATCTGGAAAGATATCGGCTTTTGCCGAAATTGATAAGGCTTGCTGGTTTGATAGAAACGCGGCACTTGATAAAATCCTACCGGGTCAGGCACCGATATTAGAAGAACTCTTTCAAAAGTTAATGCCAAATTAATCCCGGGAAAGGAAAATTTATTAGCTTGAAAGCTGAATCAAATTATATGTGGTACCAGTTCCTAAACATTTTCTTTTTTGTATTCCATACAGCATTTACCATTTTCAATATTGTTGGCTGGGCATTTCCAAAAACGCGGAAACTGCATCTTTTTACTATGAGCCTGACTTTATTTAGCTGGGTGGTTTTGGGATTTTGGTATGGCTGGGGTTATTGTTTTTGTACCGACTGGCACTTTTCTGTCAGGGAAAAACTAGGTTATATAGACCATTCAACCTCATATATTCATTTTTTGATTCTTGAAATTACTGGTTTAAATCCCGATCCGGTTTTAGTTGACTACGCCACATTATTGATATTTACGCTGAGCTTATTTATAAGTGTTTGGGTAAACCGAAAAATAGTGTTTAGAAGCAGGAAATTCTTCTAGTCAGAAAACATAATACTACTTTTCCTTTTTAGCTACCGCGATAATATCATCTCCTTAAATATTATTTTCTAATTGAATTTAACAGAGTCTATATTTCCATTGAATTGTTCCACACTTGCAAGTGTGTAACTGGAGATTTAATCGAATCCCACGTTTCCCACTTCTCAAACTCTGCCGTTTAGATAATCTGGCACTTTCGTGAAAAAATTGTAACTAATAATTTTCTTTCAAGTATAAAATACTTGCATGAGGAGAATAATTTATTTCCTGATGCGATTTTTAAACAGAAAATTATATGCCGAAACTGTACGTTCAATTTAATAAGATCCAGGTACTTCTTACAGTTTGTATGCTTATTTGCGTACAAGCTGTATCAGGACAAGTGATTTACAAAAGTAAAGCGCCGGCGAGTATTAAGGTTCCCTTAAGTGAAAATCTGATTTTAGCTTCTAATTCTATTAAAGCCGCTAATCAATTTTCAGAAATTACAAATCCGGCAAAAACACGTTTGAACGTAGAAAATCCTAAAACTCTTGCCGATTTCTGCCTTTTTGCAGAAAAAGAAAACCTAGAGGAAAAGGTTTGCGATAAAACATGTGGTAGCACAAATACGCCTAAAGTTTCCAAAATAGCAGAAAAAAAGGTTCAGCAAGAATCGGCAAAAGTAAAACAGGAAATTAATCCCAATGACTTGAATTTGTTCATTAGTTTTTAGATAAATATAGGTTGGTAGTAGATCCGCAGAATTATATTTCTGCGGATTTTTTTTTGTTTATAAGTCATTGTGATTCCGAGCGAGTGTGTGTGAAAAATCCTTTATTTTCAAACCAATAGCTGTTGAAAAGATCTTTAAATTCAGGATTTTTTGATTCACGCTAACTTTGTAAATCCCATCTTTGCATTAATTGCTATTTTAGCACCAACAGTTTTTAAGCATGTGCGGACGAATTTCCATACCCAGATCTGAGATCATTGTGCAGGAACTAAACTTAAAGTTTGATGCCGAAGACATGCCTGCGCATATAAATTTACCGCCTACGCTGACTTTGCCAGTCATAACCAACA
>JBDTLL010000106.1:0-7535 GCA_039934815.1 Daejeonella sp.
TAATTGGATAATAATCTTCAATTTCTACAAAACGAACGTAGCGGTTTTTAATTCTTCTGGCATTTGCCCAGGCATACATTACTGAGAAAATAATAGAACCCAAAAGAAGCGTAAACCAACCTCCGTGAAGTAATTTAAGTAGGTTACCTGCCAGGAAAGTGAGCTCAATGATGGAATATACAACAACAAAAGTTACAATTAGATACATTGGAAATTTTTTGCGATACAAAAATACAGCTACCAAAACCGTTGTCATTAACATTGCAACAGTAATTGATAATCCATACGCAGCCTCCATTCTTGCTGACTCACGAAATATAAACATGACGAGTATACATCCTGCCCATAACAGCCAGTTCATGGAAGGAACATACAACTGTCCTCTCTGATTGGTTGGATAATTTATACGAACTTTCGGCCAAAGGTTAAGTCGTACCGCCTCTGAAATTAACGTGAATGAACCTGAAATAAGCGCCTGACTTGCAATTATGGCAGCTGCAGTTGCAATACATATTCCAATCACTAAAAACCACTGGGGCATAATATCAAAAAATGGATTTCCTCCATTAAGCGTATTTCCCTGATGTTGTAATAAATAGACTCCCTGACCAAAGTAATTAAGCAACAAACAACTTTTAACATAAATCCAGCTAACGCGAATATTTGATTTACCGCAATGCCCCAAATCAGAATATAAGGCCTCAGCTCCAGTAGTACAAAGAAATACGGCACCTAAAATTATAAATGCATTCGGGTTGGTTGCTAAAGTATGATAAGCATACATTGGATTTATTGCTTTGAAGATACCCGGATTATACATAATCGTAGAAATACCCAAAACGGCCATCATGGTAAACCATATAAGCATAATTGGCCCAAAAGATTTACCAACCAGAGATGTTCCAAATTGCTGAATTACAAACAAACAGGTTATAATGAACATTACAATTGGGACTGTTGGCAAACTTGGATAGATAATTCCAAGTCCTTCAATTGCAGAAGAAACTGTAATTGGAGGCGTGATTATACCATCGGCAAGAAGTGCCGCACCACCCACCATTGCAGGAATTACCAGCCATTTAGCTTTTCTCCTAACTAAAGAAAACAACGAAAATATTCCACCCTCGCCTTTGTTATCAGCTCGAAGAGTAATAATTACGTATTTAATGGTAGTTTGTAAAGTTAGCGTCCAAAATATTAAGGAAAGGCCGCCGTAAATAAGGTCTGTAGTAATAATGCTATCTCCAACAATTGCTTTAAAAACGTATAAAGGAGAAGTACCAATATCTCCATATATAATTCCTAAACTTATAAGCAGACCTCCGGCACTTAGCTTGTGCAGATTTTTATGACTCGACATTTGTAAAAATTATGCCACAAAAGTACAATCTTATAGCCACAATTGATTCGGCCAGAAAAATTTTCTTGTTGTCCAAAGTAGCATTTAATAAGATGCAGGTGTTTAAACCTGTTTATAGAAACTCAGTCTATGTTAAAATATGTTAAAAACATAAATTACACAAATTGGGTATAAGACTATAGTTTAATTATTTATATTTTTGTCTAAATTAAACGAATGAAAAACAATTACCTGTACTATTTCGCAACTTATTTCGTTACCGGCGTTTTCATGCTGGCATCGATGGTTGTACGTGCAGATAACGTTAAATCATTAGGCGATTCTACAAAAGCCGCGAAGGCCAAAATAACAGATACCCGTTCCAACCAACCTGCTTATTTAAAAAATGGAGTTAAGGTTAATTTTATTCCGTTTAAGCCCGCTGTAGATAAGGTTTTTGGCAATACTTCTAACTTCCCGGTATCAGTTGTTAAAAACGAAGTAAGCAATATTGATACAGATAAAATTCTGGCCAATGTTAAAGTGTATCCAAATCCGGTTTCTGATCAATTAAATTTAAGCTATCGCATTACCAAAGATGCCACCATTAGTATCAAAATAATGGACGTGTTGGGTAACGAAATTTTAACACTTTTCACAGAACGAATCTCAGCCGGAGAGCAAACCAATTCTTTCAATATTGCTTCCAAACTAAACAGCGGATTTTATTTTGTACGGGTTGTTGCAGGCAGCGAATCGGTTGTTAAGCGGATCTCAGTTCTGTAAAACATCCTTCAAAGAACTTCTTCTCGTTTTAAATTTTGAAATCAAACTCTATCTTCGTTTGATTCAATTTCTAACACAATTTTTCTTATCTCAATTTATTTAAAATGAAAGTTATTGCCATCGGCAGAAATTATGCTGAACACGCCAAAGAATTAAATAATGCTGTACCAACTGTTCCGGTTATATTTTTAAAACCAGATACTGCTGTACTGAAAGATAATAAGCCATTTTATCATCCGGAATTTTCTACGGACATTCACCATGAAATAGAACTTGTTTTAAAGATTTCTAAAGAAGGAAAACATATTTCCGAAAAGCATGCTGCTAACTACTTTGAAGAAATTGGATTGGGCGTAGATTTTACAGCAAGAGATATTCAGCAAAAACATAAAGAAAAGGGTTTGCCCTGGGAACTCGCAAAAGCATTTGACAATTCAGCGCCAATTAGTTCATTTGTTCCAAAGTCGCAGTTTGCAGATTTAAAAAACATCCGGTTTCACTTAGATGTAAACGATAAAACGGTTCAGGCTGGAAATACCTCTGACCTATTATTCTCTTTTGACTACATAATTTCATTTGTGTCCAAATATTTTACCCTAAAAAAAGGCGATTTAATTTTTACAGGAACGCCGCAGGGAGTTGGCAAAATTAATATAGGCGATCATTTGGCAGGCTATTTGGAAGATGTTAAACTATTGGATTTCGATATCCGATAGAATAACAACCTCTGAGACATGCGCAAACTACTATTTCTATTATCTATATCCCTACTATTTAATTCTGCCTCCGGGCAGAATATTTTGAAAAGCGTTGATTATCCTACAAATTATTTTAGACCTCCATTAGATTTAGCTCCGGTAATTGCCGGATCATTTGGTGAGCTGCGTGGCAATCATTTTCATTCCGGACTGGATTTTAAAACCAATCAAAGAGAAGGTTATCCGGTTTACGCTGTCGCGGACGGATTTATATCCAGATTACGGGTGCAGTCTACCGGCTTTGGAAATGCAGTTTATATTACACATCCCAACGGTTACACATCGGTTTACGGTCATTTGCAACGCTATAATGACCGGATTACACAGACGATAAAAGATTATCAATACAGAATAGAATCCTTCGAAGTAGATTTCCCTTTACTTTCAGTCGAGATTCCGGTTAAAAAAGGCGAAATAATTGCCTGGTCAGGAAATACGGGAAGTTCCGGCGGACCGCATCTCCATTTTGAAATTAGAGATACGCAGACCGAAGAAACTATTAACCCTCAGCTATTTGGACTCACAATTCCTGATCGCGTAAAGCCGACAATTAGTGGTATTTATTTATATCATTTAAACAATGAGCCTTTCAGCGAAAATACTTCTAAACAATTTTTTCAGGTTTCCGGGACCAATGGAAATTACAGGTTACTTCAATCTCCAATTATAAATACAAATGGAGAAATTGGTTTTGGTATCATTACAACCGATCATAATTCAGCATCGGCAAATACTCTAGGAGTTTATTCCATCGATTTGAGAATGGATGGAAAAAGTATTTACACGGCTGTTTGGGAAAGATTTTCATTTGATAATTCCCGGGCAATCAATTCTCATCTGGACTTTCCGTCGTTAATTACATCCGGAAGAAAAATCCAGAAAAGCTTTGCGGATCCGGGAAATCCGTTAACTCTTTATAAAACCTTAAACGATAAAAATGGATTACTTGAGTTAATGGACAGCGACGTTCACGATATGGAATATATTGTAAAAGATGTATTGGGAAATGTTAGCTCTTTGAATTTCCAGATCAGAAACGATCCTGCATTGAAATTTGCCTCAAAACAAATAAGTCCATCTGCAAAGTTTAAATACAATCAGGAAAATACATTTGAGAATGAAGATCTGAAAATTGTGATCCCGCAAGGGACATTATATACAGATCTGAACTTAAACTATACCACATCTGCAAAACCTTCCGGCGGATATTCAAAAATAATGAACGTCCATAACAAGTTAACGCCCTTGCATAAATATTATGCATTGTGGATAAAACCCGATTCAACGCTATCAGACGATTTAAAATCAAAAGCAATTATTGTTGATACGAAAAGAAATTCTCAGGGCGGAAATTTTGAGGATGGATTTGTTAAAGCCAGCAGCAGAACTTTCGGGAGTTTTTATGTAGCGGTAGATACTGTAGCACCGCGTATTGTCCCGGTTAATATTTCAGACGGAAAAAACATGTCCGGGATTTCTAAAATAATCTTTAAAATTTCGGATAACCTTTCGGGAATCAGATCATTTAAAGGAATGATTGACGGTAAATGGACATTAATGCAATTTGATGCAAAAACTGCAACTTTGTGGCATACATTTGATGAAAGAACCACTTCCGGAGAACACCAGCTCCAATTGGTTGTTACAGATTTGAAAGATAACTCTAAAACTTACACAGCAAATTTTAGCAGATAAATTATGTCAGAATTAAAAGAAGGTGAAATGGCTCCGGGTTTTACCGCCAATAATCAAAACGGAGAGTCGGTTTCGTTAAGTGATTTTCAGGGCAAAAGTGTGATTTTATATTTTTATCCCAAAGATAATACACCTGGATGCACAGCAGAATCCTGCAATCTCCGGGACAATTATGAATCGCTAACGCAAAAGGGTTTTGAAGTTATTGGAGTTAGTATTGATGATGAAAAATCTCATCAAAAATTTATCACCAAATTTGATCTTCCATTTACACTTATAGCAGATACCGACAAGCAGATTGTAGAAAAATATGGGGTTTGGGTAGAGAAAAATCTATACGGCAAAAAATATATGGGAACTGCCCGGAAAACTTTTGTTATAAATCCGGAAGGCAAAATTCAAAAAATTATTGACAAAGTTGATACTAAAAATTCTTCTCAGCAGATTTTAGACCTAGTTTTTTAAAAACCAACACATAAAAAAGCCTCCACTTAAAAAAGTGGAGGCTTTTTTTTTATATCCAGTGAGATTACATTATTTTATAATCTCAAACTCGGTTCTTCTATTTAACTGGTGTGCAGCCTCGGTGCATTTAACACCATCAGAACAGTTATTAATCAATTGAGATTCGCCATAACCTGTAGCTTTTAGTCTGTTAACGTTTATACCCAATTTAACAAGATAATTAACTACAGACTGAGCTCTTTTTTGAGACAATACTTTGTTGTACACTGCAGATCCACGTGCGTCTGTATGTGAGTCTATCTGAATTTTGACTGCTGAATTTGTACGCATAAATTCATAAACTTTTTTCAGCTCGTTAAACGCGTCTGATCTTAAATCCCATTTATCAAAATTGTAATAAATATTTCCAAGCTTAATCATTTCTAAACGCTTCACAAGAAAATCTGCATTCTGAACTGATGACTCTGCTCCTGTAGTAATATGCTGCTCAGGAATCAATAAATATCGGGTATCCTCAACTTTAACTAAATATTCAGATTCTTTTTCCAACTGGTAATTAAAAAGGCCATTTTCATCAGAAGTTTTTAAACTATCAACTCCTGTGTTTTTATTATGCAACAGAACTTCTGCACCACTAACCGGGTTTCCGGTAGCTTCTTCTTTCACCGATCCGTTTAACACAAAAACCGGAATTTTAACATTCATTCCAGAAAATCTGTAAATATCGTCCAACCCTTTTCCACCATTTCGGTTCGAAGAAACCAAACCGGTATGTTCATCAAAAAATAAAATTCCAAAATCGTCCTTGCTGGAATTCATTGGAGATTGTAAATTTTTAGTCGCGGTAAAAGTGTCGTAAGAACCCTCTGCGCTGTAAAGATCTAATCCACCCATTCCTTCATGTCCTTTCGATGAGAAATATAATTTATCCTCAGAATTCAGGTATGGAAAAACCTCATCTTCTGCCGTATTAATAACCGAACCGCAATTCACCGCATTTCCCCATTTTCCATCCTCTTGCTTACGCGATGCATATAAATCCATTCCACCATAACCACCGGGCATATTTGATGCAAAATACAATGTATTTCCATCCGCAGATAATGCTGGATGCTGTAATGAATATGTATTTGATTGATTAAAGGTTAACAATTCTGCCTTTTGCCATTTTCCATCCTGTTTTACAGAATAGTAAATTTGCTTGGATCCAAATTTCAATCCTTTTGCTTTTTTATTTGGATTAACATCTGTTCTTGTAAAATAAACGCCATTACCATCTGCTGTAAAAACTGCGGGACCGTTATGGTATTCATTGTTAATTTCCTCGGATAAACGATTGATCGTTGGATTTTGCTGACGATAATCTATTTCATACAATTTCAGAAAGGGATTACCTGTCCAGCCATAAATTTTATTTTTGAAAGATTCTGTCTCTCTGTCCGAAACAAAAACATAGTTTTCGCCGTACTTAACAGGAGAAAAATCAGAAAACTGCGAATTCAACACTGATTCGCTGTTTATTAAAACATTTTTATCCGGGTTTTCAAGCATGGTTCTGGCAAAATCACAAGATGAAGCCATTTGCATAGCTTCATCAGATTTTTCGGGAACTACTTCACCGTATTTTAAATAATTTGTTTTTGCTTCCGCGAAATGTTCATTCTGCTTCAACGCGTCTGCAAAATATTTATAGTTGACCGGATCTGCTTCCGGGTACGCTAAAACAGTTGCGTAAGCTTTTTCTGCTTTCTCTGTATTGTTAATAAACCTGTAACTATTTGCCAGTTTCTCTGCAACTTCTAAAGTTGGCTTTTTTGCCATAATCTTTTCGTAAAGTTCAATGGCATATTTGTAATCGTACTGAGAATAATATTTGTTTGCTTTCTGTAAATCATCAGAAAAAGCTTTCTGAGGAACTAAATAAATAAAAAAGCAAACCGAGAGTGTTAAAAATAGTTTTTGAGAGGTCATAGTTAAAAGGCGTTAAAAATATCTTGGAGTAGGAATAGCGTCAGTAGATTTAGTTTTTGGCAAAATTACACCCAACGAAATTTCGTGTGTTCCGTTTGAGTAATCATTCATATCAGAAAGTGAATAGTCATAAGCATAACCAACTCTGTATTTCTTAGAAATAAATAACTCTACAGCACCAACAATTGAATTTTGTTTTAGCGAGTTTATTTCTACATCCGGATTGTCTCTAAAATAGGCTCCTGTTCTGTAAGATGCACCCAACCAAACCATTTCTTTAATTAAAAAGAAGGTATTTAAATCAATATTTGTCGGACCTCTTCCGTCGTCACGAATCATAAATGAAGGTTTAAATTTTACAGTCGGATTTAAATCCATCAAATAACCGGCAGTTAAAAAAGCATGTCGGCCCTGACGTGCAAAAACATTTTTACCCACATCCTCATAATTTATAGCTGCAGAAAGTAAATTAGTTGCAGATGCTCCGGCATAAAATTTATCATTGCTGAAAAATAAACCAA
>JBDTLL010000107.1:0-7487 GCA_039934815.1 Daejeonella sp.
GCGAAATGAGCTGGATTGCTGATACGTATCAAACCATGAATCCTGGTCAGTTAGACGCATTGGGCTGTGTTACGGGTAAGCCATTGGCTTTACACGGTATTGCCGGAAGACGTGAAGCTACCGGTCGTGGTGTTGCAATTTCTATCCGCGAATGCGTAGATGTTGTAGAAGATATGGATAAATTGGGCTTAACAGCTGGTTTAGGGGATAAAAAAATTATCGTTCAGGGTCTTGGTAATGTGGGTTATCACTCTGCTAAATATCTTGTTGAGTTTGGTGCAACTATCGTTGGATTTTGCGAGTACGAAGGTGCAATTTATAACGAAAATGGGTTAGATCTGGACGAGGTCTTCAATCACCGTAAATCAACAGGTTCTATTTTAGGATTTGCTGGTGCGCAGGTTGAATTTACTAATTCTGCAGAAGGTTTAGAGCAGGCGTGTGATATTTTAGTTCCAGCAGCGTTAGAAAACCAGATTACAGAAAACAACATCGGAAATATCAAAGCAAAAATTATTGCAGAAGGTGCTAACGGACCAACAACTCCGGCAGCAGCAGCAGCATTTATCGAGCGTGGATGTATCATTATTCCGGATATGTATTGTAATGCCGGTGGTGTAACTGTTTCTTATTTTGAGTGGTTAAAAAACTTATCTCACGTTGCTTTCGGCCGTATGGATAAGCGTTACGAAGAAACTGCTGCTTTGAATCTGGTAAATATGGTTGAAAAAACAACCGGAGTTACTTTAGACTTAACACAGCGTAGTATGATTATAAAAGGTGCTTCTGAATTAGAATTAGTAAATTCTGGTTTGGAAGATACAATGATCCGTTCATACCATGAGATTCGCGAAATCAAAATGAACAACCCAAAAATTGACAGTCTTCGTACTGCGGCTTTTGTTAGTTCTATCGATAAAATTGCGGTATCTTATATGAACATGGGTATCTGGCCATAATTAAAAAATTAAATATTCGTTAAAGGGGCATCTGAGAAATTGGATGCCCCTTTTTGTTATTATTTAGAATGATTCTTAATAAATAACATTTTTGTTATAGTTAGTCCTAAAGTATACTATTTAGTACTTTTGTAATCGCATAGATAATTCGTTTAAACACAATATAAAATGAAAAAAAGCTCGATTATAGGAATTGTAGTAATTGCAATTGCTATCTGTGTCATTATAAGTACTTATGCAGATTCAAGTACCTATGGTACTTTTACTGATGCGAAAGGCACCACGTCAGAGTTGCATGTAGTTGGGCAGTTGAATAAAGAAAAACAACTAGTATACAACCCACAGCAGGATGCTAACTATTTTGCTTTTTACATGAAAGATAATAAGGGTTTAGAATGCAAGGTGGTTTTTAGTGGAACAAAGCCACAAGATTTTGAACGTTCGGAGCAAATTGTACTTACCGGAAAAATGGTAGGAAAAGAATTTCATGCCTCAAAGATTTTGATGAAATGCCCTTCTAAATACACTAAAGACCAAATCGAGGTTAAAGAAGCCCGTACAGCGGTTATCGTAAAAAGTTAAATTATAAATGGATATACAATTTGTTGGAGAGCACCTTCTTCCTGGAAAGTTAGGTCAGTTCTTCATTATATTATCGTTTGGTTCTGCGCTCCTTGCAACACTCAGTTATTATTTCGCTACAGTAAATAAGCAAAAATCGGCCCTTGGCGGCGAATTTAATCTTCGTTCTTCCTCGTGGCAACGAATTGCACGTATTGCATTTTTATTAAATCTTGTGGCAGTAATCGGAATTGGCTCCTGTCTTTTCTATATTATTTACAATCACTTATTCGAATATCATTACGCCTGGGCACACTCGTCTACAACTTTACCCGTGCATTTTATCATTTCCAGTTTTTGGGAAGGGCAGGAAGGTAGTTTCTGGCTTTGGATGTTCTGGCAAGGCGTTTTGGGAAGTGTAATTTTTGCTAAAGGCAAAAGTTGGGAAAATCCGGTAATGACTGTTATGATGTTTTCTCAAACATTTTTAGCTTCCATGTTAATTGGTGTAGAGATATTAAATGTTCGTATTGGTAGTTCTCCATTTATCCTTTTACGTCAGGCGATAGAAGGACCGATATTTAGCCGTCCGGATTATTTAAGCCTTATTCAGGATGGAAACGGTTTAAATCCGCTATTACAAAATTACTGGATGGTCATACATCCGCCTACTTTATTCCTTGGTTTTGCTTCAATGATTGTTCCATTCTCCTTCGCAATTGCCGGTTTATGGGAAAAAAGATATAAGGATTGGATTAAACCTGCATTGCCCTGGGCATTGTTTGCGGTGATGATATTAGGAACCGGAATTATAATGGGTTCTTTCTGGGCCTATGAAGCATTAAACTTCGGCGGTTTCTGGGCTTGGGATCCGGTAGAAAACGCTTCAATAATTCCATGGTTGACTTTAATTGCCGGAGTTCACGTGATGGTGGCTTTCAAAAATACAGGTCACTCTTACTTCACGGCCACTTTTTTAGTGATCATGAGTTTTATTCTGGTGCTTTACGCTTCTTTTTTAACGCGAAGCGGAATCTTAGGCGAAACCTCGGTTCACGCATTTACCGATTTGGGAATGTTTGCTCATTTAGTTTTATTCGTGCTAACCTTCCTGGTCATTGCAGTGGTATTCCTGATCATCCGCTGGAAAGAATTACCTATTACCAGGAAAGATGAGGAAACTTACTCCAGAGAATTCTGGCTTTTTATTGGAGCATTAATTCTTTCCGTTGCTTGTATTCAAATCATCGCAACTACCTCAATTCCGGTTTTCAATGCCATTTTTGGTACAAAACTGGCGCCTCCGGCAGATGTTATTAAACATTACAATAAATGGCAGGTTTCATTCGCTATCGTGATTGCAATTATTTCGGCTTTCAGCCAGTTCTTAAAATACAAAAATACCAACGTTAAAAAGTTTTTTATCAGCATTTCGGTTACGCTGGTTGCATCGTTAATTCTTACAGGAATCGCGGTTTACATTACTCAGGTTTGGGATAACGCGATGTACATTTTGCTAACTTTTGCTGCGGTATTCTCAATTTTAGCTAACGCGAAAATTTTAGGAGAAGCGTTAAAAGGAAAATGGAAGCTGGCAGGTTCGTCTGTCGCTCACATTGGCTTTGCTTTGCTTTTGATTGGTGCATTGGTTGCTGCCGCGAAAAGTAAAACAGTTTCTATTAATAACTCAGGCGTAGGTTTTGGAGAAGAATTTGCCAAAAGCAACAATGAGAAAGAAAATATTATTCTTTACAAAGACGAACCCATAAAAATGGATCGGTACACAGTTACGTATCGCGGCGATTCAACTGAAGGTGTGAACACGTTTTATCGTGTAAACTATAAAGTAATTGACGAGAAAAGTGGGGCCGTAAAAGAGAATTTTGATCTTTATCCAAATGCTCAGCAAAATGCGAAGATGAAGCAGATCATTGCTTCGCCGGATACACGTCACTATTTATTTCACGACATTTATACTCACGTAAGTAGCGTGCCCTTAAAAGAAGAAACTCATGCAGCGCATGAAGGTCATTCGGATGATGAAAATTACGAGAAGCCTGCGGTTCATCAGGTAAATCTTGGAGATACTGTTCGCTATCGCGATGGATTTATACTGGTTAAGGCTTTGAACCGCAATGCGCAAATTCAGAATATTTCTGTAGCAAGCGGAGATTTAGCTTTAGGTATGGATTTGGAAGTCCACACTGCCGATAAAGTTTATAAAGCCGAACCAATTTATCTGCTAAAAGACGGGCAACCTTATGATTTCGCCAAAACAGTTGATGACGCAGGTTTAAAGCTTCGTTTTACAGAAATTAATCCAGATAAGAATAAACTGGAATTACAGGTTTATCAAAAGCCTAAAGCAGAGAAAACCTGGATCGTGATGAAAGCGATAGAATTTCCTTTTATTAATTTATTTTGGGGAGGAACAATCATCATGGTAATCGGTTTCTTACTGTCAATTTTTAGACGACAAAAGGAAATTAAACCTGCAGATTTAAACTAATAAGCCAGATCCTTCGGGATTGAAAAAATCGGCAGCATCTTAATTTTTGCTGCAATAAATTAACTACTCTAATGAAAATTGTTCTTTTGGGAAGTGGCAATGTGGCAACACATTTGGGCCGTGCCTTTAAAATGGCCGGTCAGGATATAGTTCAGGTTTACTCCCGCGATCAAAAAAATGCACATGAACTGGCAGATTCTGTGGCAGCTGAATCTGTTGACAATTTATCTGATATTACTACTAAAGCCGATTTGTATATTATTGCAGTTAAAGATGATGCAATTAGAGCGGTAGCCGAAAAACTGAATTTAACAGATCAGCTTATAGTTCATACATCCGGTTCTACCGGAATAGATTGTCTGGAAGGAATTTCTGAACGCATTGGTGTATTTTATCCTTTGCAAACTTTCTCAAAAGCAAAAGCTGTAGATTTTCGGCAAATTCCTATCGCGATAGAAGGTAATAGTGATGAAGTTCTAAATACCTTAAAAGCAATTGCAGATCGTATTACAGAAAAAGTTATTGAACTAGATACTTTAGAACGCAGAACCTTGCATACGGCGGCCGTTTTTGCCTGTAATTTTACCAATCATATGTACACTTTAGCAGATGATCTGTTAAAAACCAAGGGCCTGGATTTTGACTTACTACGTCCGTTAATTACAGAAACAGCATTTAAAGTTCAAACTAATGATCCCGCAGAAATGCAAACGGGCCCGGCAATACGCCAGGATGTAAGTACTATTGATAAACAGAAGGATTTATTAGAGTATGATCCTACTTTGCGTGATTTATACGAGAAGTTAAGTCAAAGTATCATCAATTATCATCAGGAAGACTAAGTACCATCTTTAATTTATTATTTTTGCGGCATAATGAGTATTTACAAGCTAAAAATCAACTTCGAAGAAGCCGGAAAAGAGTCTATAGAATTACCAATTAATCAGAATGAATCTGTTCTGGATGTTTGTCTGGATAATGGAATAGAATTACAGCATAATTGTGGTGGCGTTTGCGGTTGCAGTACCTGCCACGTGTATGTAAATAAAGGAATGGATAATGTCCAGGAAATTTCTGATAAGGAAGAGGATTTTATTGATCGTGCGGTAAATCCAAAAATTACCTCCAGATTGGGTTGCCAGTGCGTGGTTAATGATGGAGATATAGAAGTTACTTTGCCGGATCAAACTCAGTTTTTAGGTCATTAATCAGTACTTTTTATTTTAGAAATTTTAAACTTAACCATTATGCCTCATAGTAAATTTGAATTACCAATACACTGGAAAGATCATGAAGATATTGCCATGGGACTTTATGAAAAGTTTGGTGATGAATTTGGTGAATCTAAAATTTACCGTATCCGGTTTACCGATTTATTAGAATGGGTTTTAAGCCTTCCGCAATTTGAAGGAACACGAGAGGAAAGCAGCGAAGGCCACCTGGAGCAAATTCAGTCTGCCTGGGTTTATGAGTGGCGAGATAATCAGGATTAATTAATTACAATAGTTAAACTGCTTATAAATGTTCCTGGAAAAGCTAAAGTTTGTTAAAGCATTTGTTTTTGATGTTGATGGGGTATTAACCGATGGCACCGTGCTTGTAACAGAAAGCGGGGAGCAGTTGCGTCAGTTTAATATTAAAGACGGTTATGCATTACAGCTTGCTGTTAAACGTGGTTATCCGATAGCTATCATAAGCGGCGGACGATCTAAAGGGATTAAATCGAGGTTGCTGGGTCTCGGAATTAAAAATATTTTCCTGGGAGTTGAGTTTAAAACTCAGATATTTTCTGATTTTTTAAAAGATAATTCCTTGTCTGCCGACGAGGTTTTATATATGGGCGATGATATTCCCGATGTATTGCCAATGAAATTATCCGGTTTGCCTGTTTGTCCCGCGGATGCGGTGAACGAAGTGAAAGAAATTTCTGTATATATTTCCGGCAAAGATGGCGGTAAAGGTTGCGTTCGCGATGTTATCGAAAAAGTTCTTAAAATTCAGGGTCAATGGAACGACGAAAAGCCTTCCGCATCAGATGGCTCAATTTTAGCTTAAGGTTTTTATATGCTTCAAAATCTTCCATCAATTATTTTAGCTTCAAAATCTCCACGGCGGCAGGAACTTTTAAAATTAATGGGAATAGATTTTAGAATTGTTCTCAAAGAAGTTGACGAATCTTACCCCGAAAATTTAAGTCCGACGGAAATTGCCTTGTACATTTCTGAACAAAAAGCGAAAGCATTTGACGAAGATATCAATTCGGAGATCGTAATTACCGCCGACACTATTGTTAGTTTAAACGGATTGATTTTAGGTAAACCCGAGAATGAAGAACACGCGTTTGAAATATTAAGTGCATTATCCGGTAATAAGCACGAAGTTATCACAGCTGTTAGTTTACTGAAAAATCATCAGATCAATAGCTTTTATGATGTGTCTGAAGTATATTTCAAACATTTAACTGCAAATCAAATCCGGTATTATATTGCCAACGGCCAACCGATGGATAAAGCCGGAGCCTACGGTATTCAGGAATGGATAGGCTTGGTCGGCATAGAAAAAATCGTCGGGTCATATACAAACGTGGTTGGTTTGCCAACAGAAAAACTGTACGCCGAGTTGGAAAAAACAATTAGCTAATTCTCGCATATTAAAATCGTGACAACACCCAGTATCAAATCAGAATCAAAACTTAAAAAGATAAGCCAATATCTTTTTCCGGCGTTGAGCGTCTTGTTTATAATTTTACTATTGCTAAACAAGCAATTATATCTTCAAGTGTTGAGTGAAGACAACCTTGTAGAATGGTTAACGTTTGCGTGTTTAATATTGTCTGGCATGTTTTCACTGATTATTTCCATCCGCATCTACAATAAATATCGTTACTTCCATTTATTCTTCATCGTATTTTTCATCTTTAATATTTTTGCTGGCTTAGAAGAGATAAGTTACGGGCAGAGGTTATTCGGCTTAGAAACTACAGGTGTTTTTGCCGAGTATAGTGATCAGAACGAAATAAACATTCATAATACGTTGCAGGGATTGTTTAAAATGAAAACGAAACACGTGGCTATGTATGCCTTATTTATCTACGGTGTTATTTTTCCATTGCTGTACAAAAAAGGTAGAATGCATATTCGTTGGATAAAAGAAGGTCAGATAATTTTACCACCATATTTTCTGATCACAGGTTTTGTGCTGGGAACAATTTTTATGCTTGATTTTATCACGGGGAGTGAAGAAGAAATTGGAGAGTTTTTGTACAGTATCTGTTTCCTGATTTTTGTATTATTTAACCTTGATCTGCAAGATAAAACCCATTTCTTTAATAAGAAATCCTATTTCAGCAGAGAGCAGAGTAATCCTTCTTTTAAAGCGTAATTAGAAAGTTGCATTTCTGCGATTTCTACTTCGTCAATAATATATTGAGTAAGAATTGCCGAAACAACAATCATATC
>JBDTLL010000108.1:0-7479 GCA_039934815.1 Daejeonella sp.
GGAATTGCAGAACCGGTGCTTTCTGCGCTCTTAAATACATCTGTAATCAATTGATCAGAGATGATTGGTCTTACAGCATCGTGAATAGCTACAATTGATTTGCCTTTTACAGCTTTCAACCCGTTTTTCACGGAGAAAAATCGTTGACTGCCGCCTTTTACAAGGGTATACGGAATGTTAAAGTTGAATTGCTTGCAAAGATCTTCCCAGTACTTGTGAAAATCGACATTTAAAACCAGAATAATTTCAGGATGTAAAGTTGAGAAGTGAAATGCTTCAATAGTATGCATGAGCAGCGGCTTGCCTTTAAGAAGTAAAAACTGCTTGGGAATTTCAGATTCCATGCGGGAGCCGGAACCTCCTCCAACTATTATGGCGTAGTATTTCATCCTCAAAAATAAAAAAGCTGCTTTTTTAGAAGCAGCTTTTAATTATTTATTTTTAGATTATTAGCATGGCGTCGCCATAGCTGTAAAAACGATATTTTTCTTTAACAGCAACTTCATACGCATTCATCACGTTTTCATATCCTCCAAATGCGGCAACCATCATTAATAATGTTGATTGTGGAGTATGGAAATTAGTAACCATTGAATTGGCTATGCTGAATTCGAAAGGAGGGAAGATAAATTTACTTGTCCAATCATTAGCGGCTTTCAAAATATGACCGGCAGAAACGGCAGACTCAATAGCACGCATAGATGTTGTACCTACAGCACAAACTCTTCTTTTTTCTTCAATTGCGTGGTTTACAATATCCGCGTCTTTCTGGTTGATAATGAATTGCTCAGAATCCATTTTATGTTTAGTAAGATCTTCTACCTCAACAGCACGGAAAGTTCCTAAACCAACATGCAGGGTAACCTCAGCGAAGTCAATACCTTTCAGCTCTAAACGTTTCATTAATTCTCTGCTAAAGTGTAAACCCGCAGTTGGCGCTGCAACAGCACCTTCGTTTTTTGCAAAAATAGTTTGGTATCTCTCTTTATCTTCTGCCGTTGCTTTGCGTTTAATATATTTTGGAAGAGGAGTTTCCCCTAAAATTTCTATGTTGCGACGGAATTCTTCGTCTGTACCATCAAACAAAAACCGAATTGTTCTACCTCTGGAAGTTGTATTATCTACCACTTCGGCAACTAAAAGATCATCGTCACCAAAGTATAATTTGTTACCCACACGAATTTTACGTGCCGGATCTACCAAAACATCCCAAAGACGTAATTCTTTATTTAACTCGCGAAGTAAAAAAACTTCAATTGTTGCACCTGTTTTTTCTTTATTGCCATATAAACGGGCCGGGAAAACTTTGGTGTTATTTAAAATCATCACATCCTTCTCTTCAAAATACCCTAAAATATCTTTGAAAATTTTATGTTCTATAGCTCCGGTTTTCTTATCAAGAACCATTAAACGTGCTTCATCGCGGTTTTCTGCAGGATTATGTGCTATTAAAGATTCGGGTAGATCAAATGTGAATTGTGATAATTTCATAATACGGTTTTCTTCTTTAGAGGGCGCAAATTTACAAAAATATATTTGTAATAAGTAAATGCGCTTTCTTTAGATTTTGTTTACATTTCAGTTAAATATTAAAGGAATTTATTAGCTGTAACGTTTTAATTTTCTTTAGGTCTAAAGTAATATGATATTTTTCAAACTGCTTAAAGAAAGCTTCAATTTTGCATCAGAAGCGTTAAGTCAAAATAAGCTGCGTACTATCCTTTCATTGTTGGGTATCACCATTGGTATTATGACAATTATCGGCGTGTTTTCTGCAGTAGATACATTACGAAATAATTTACAAAGCAGCGTTGAAAAATTAGGCAGTAATACCATTTATATTCAAAAGTGGCCCTGGGAATTTGGGGGTGATTACCCCTGGTGGAAATATTTACGCCGCCCAAACCCAGAACTTAAGGATTATGAAAAACTTAAAGACAGGATAGAAGGTGCAGAGGGCGTTGCATTCGAAGTTGGTATTGGCAACAAGGTAATTAAATATAAAAGTAACAGTGTAGAAGGAGCACAACTGTCTGCAGCTTCTTATGATTATTATAAAACCAGAATATTTGATTTTGATGATGGCAGATATTTTACAGAATCCGAATCAAAAGCAGGAAGTCCGGTTTCAATAATTGGCTATTCCATTGCCGAAGGTTTATTTCCTAATGAAAATCCAATTGGAAAAACTATTAAGGTTTTAGGGAGAAAAGTTACAGTTATAGGCGTTTTTGCGGAAGAAGGGGAAGATATTTTGGGCGTATCCGCAGATAAAACTATTTTGCTTCCTGTGAACTTTGCCAGAAACGTGGTTGATATTGAAGACGATCGTTACGGCCCGCAAATTACCGTAAAGGGAAAAGAGAACGTAAGCGTTGCCGAGTTAGAAAGCGAATTGCGTGGAATAATGCGATCGATACATCGGATTAATCCGAGGGAAGAAGACGACTTCGCCTTAAATAAATCAACCATTTTATCGGCTCAGCTTGATCAGATGTTTGGAATTATTGATTTTGCCGGGGCATTTATCGGTGGTTTTTCAATTTTGGTAGGAGGTTTTGGTATTGCCAATATTATGTTTGTTTCTGTAAAAGAGCGCACAAACATCATTGGAATTCAAAAATCACTGGGTGCCAAAAATTATTTTATCATGTTGCAGTTTCTTATCGAATCTGTATTGCTTTGCCTGATGGGAGGAATAATAGGTTTGGGAATTGTTTACATTCTGGCGTATATAAGCAAAACCTTTTTCGACCTGAATATTATTGTAGATATGGGGAAAGTGATTTTAACGCTCATTCTTTCTACTTTAATCGGGTTAATCTCCGGCTTTATACCGGCATTTATGGCCGCACGACTTGATCCTGTGGAAGCGATAAGAAGTAAATAATCAGAGAGATTATTGCAGAACGGATTTGAATATTGATCTTCTTAATCCAGTAAATTGCCGGCCTCGCTTGATAAAAGTTCGTAAGAGATGGGTACAACTCCAACTTGTTCGCATACTAAACCCCCGGCTAAATTGGCTAAGGCCGAAGTTTTGAACTCATCCATTCCCGATGCCAAACAAAGTGCAGCGGTAGCAATGACTGTATCGCCAGCTCCGGAAACATCAGCAATATTGCGGATATGCGCCGGAATAATTTTCCGGCCGTTTTCTGAACTGATAAAAACGCCCAATTCTGAAAGTGTAACCATTAGTATTTTTGCTCCTAATTTGTCCTGTAAAAGGTTAACCGCAGATTCAATTTCGTGTGGATTTCTTGGATCAATCTCCAGCTTTAATCCCTCTTTCAACTCTTTTAAATTAGGTTTAAAAAGCGTTACATTCTGGTAAAAGGAGAAATTGCGTTTTTTAGGATCTACAACCGTAATAATATTTTTTTGATTGGCAATTGTTACAATTTGCCAGATCAGGTCTTCTGTAATTACGCCCTTATCATAATCTTCAAAAATAATGGCGTCAATTTTTTGGGAAGTAATAATCTTGGTAATTCTTTCAATTAATTGATTTGATGAACTTTCTGAGATGTTTTTATCCGTTTCAGAATCCACCCGTACAATTTGTTGGTTATGACCAATAACACGTGTTTTAACGGTGGTAGTGCGATATTCTTCCTGAATAATTCCTTCCGCACTTAGGGTTTGATTCTTTAACAAATTTAAAAAATCAGTGCCTTCAGCATCATTCCCAATTACAGAACAAATAATTGGAGTTGCTCCTAAAGCCTGTATGTTTAAAGCCACGTTTGCGGCTCCGCCTAAACGATTTTCCTTTTTATGGATAGATACAATTGGCACGGGTGCTTCCGGCGAAATCCGCTCTACTTTTCCCCATAAGTAAGTATCCATCATCACATCCCCAATAATGAGAATGTTTAATTGGTTAAATCTGCTTAGAAGGTTATCCATTCAACAAGTTTAGCAAAGTTCGGAAAGTGCCGCTTTTATTCTTTTAATAGCTTCAATCAGACGTTCCTCAGAAGCGGCGTAAGATATTCTGACCGAATAGGGATCTCCAAAAGCTTCGCCTGTTACGATAGCAACATGAGCAGAATTTAGCAAATAGATACAAAGGTCGCTGGCGGATTCTATCAATAAATCACCATGTTTTTTGCCAAAATAAGACCGCACATCCGGAAAGAAATAAAATGCTCCCTGCGGAAGATTTGTTTTTATTCCCGGAATATCCTGCAAAAGATTATAAACCACATCACGGCGATTTTTAAAAGCATCACGCATTTCATAAACGCTTTCCAATCCGTTTTCATACGCCGCCAAAGCTGCTCTTTGTGTAATAGAACAAGTTCCGGACGTTATTTGCCCCTGCATTTTCTCGCAAGCCTGCGCAATAGATTTGTTTGCCGCCAGATAACCTATCCGCCAGCCCGTCATCGCGTAAGCTTTAGAAAAACCATTTATTATAACTACGCGATCTTTAATACTTTCAAACTGCGCAATAGATTCGTGCCGTTCAATGAAATTAATATGCTCATAAATTTCATCAGAAATGATGTAGATATGAGGATATTTTTCAAATACTTTAACCAACGCCGCTAATTCCTGGCGGTTATAAACACTCCCGGTAGGATTGCACGGCGACGAAAAAAGAAAAAGCTTTGTTTTTTCTGTAATGGCTTGCTCAAGCTGCTCCGGACTAATTTTAAATTCATTTTCTACCGTTGCCGGGACGAATACCGATTTACCCTCGGCCAGTTTTATAACTTCAGAATAAGAAACCCAATAAGGAGTAGGCACAATCACTTCGTCTCCCGGATTGACCAGACACATAACTGCATTGGCAATAGATTGCTTTGCCCCGGTACCAACTACAATTTGGTCAAAACCATAATCAAGATTATTTTCTCTCTTTAGCTTAGCCGAAATTGCTTTACGTAGTTCAGGATAACCCGGAACTGGTGTATAATATGTGTAGTTTTCGTCTAAAGCCTTTTTAGCGGCATCTTTTATAAACTCCGGTGTATGAAAATCAGGCTCTCCAAAACTAAGGTTGATTACGTCAACACCTTTTGCTGCCAACTCTCTTCCCATTTTAGCCATCTGGATTGTTTGGGATTCAGAAAGCTGGTTTATTCTATCAGATAATACTGTCATAATAATTCGGCGAAAAACAAATATATAAACCTGCGCCTAAAGGCATGCTAATATTTATTAAAAAGCCCGAAATTTAGAACTAAATAGTAAATCTTAAACCCGATTATATAAATTTGCGGTCAAGCGAAACTCTGTGCAGCCACAAAAAAGAATAATTCTGATCTCATTAATTGTTGGTATCGTGCTGATGCTGGCAAAGTTTACAGCTTATTTTGTAACCTCATCTAACGCGATTTTGACCGATGCTGCAGAAAGCATTGTGAACGTGCTGGCGAGTTCATTCGCGTTTTATAGCATTTATTTAGCCTCGCAACCAAGAGATTTAAATCATCCTTATGGACACGGAAAGGTAGAGTTCTTCTCAGTTTTTGTGGAGGGAAGCTTGATTTTACTGGCTGGTATAATTATCGTTTTCAAGTCGGTTTACAATATTTTATTTCCGCATGAAATACAACTTTTAATTGATGGCGCAATTATCATCGGAATTACGGGAGTCATAAACTACATTTTAGGATTGTATCTCATCCGCGAAAGTGAAAAATATAACTCGTTGACTTTATTTGCCGATGGCAAGCATTTGCTCAGCGACGCATATACAAGTGCGGGTTTAGTTGTCGGCTTATTGTTGATCTATTACACAGGAATTAATTACCTGGATAGTGTGCTATCTGCTGCTTTGGGGATTTTTATAATTTACAATGGCTATAAGTTGATCAGAAAATCTGTTGGTGGTTTAATGGACGAATCTGATTTTGATTTGATTGATGACGTAATTTCTATATTAAATAAAAACAGAAATGATTCATGGATTGATGTTCATAATTTAAGAACGCAGCGCTATGGAACCGAACTACATATTGATTGTCATTTAACGCTTCCATATTATTTTGATTTGAACCGGGTTCATGAGGAAGTTTCAAAAGTAGACAGATTGGTGAATGATAATGCCAGCGTGCCCACCGAGTTTTTCATCCACGCAGACCCATGTATTCCGCAATGTTGTCATTATTGTCGAATGGATGATTGTCCCGTTAGGAGCGAGGCAAAAACAATTGATATTGAATGGACGCCAGAAAAAGTGATCCGGAATCAAAAACATTATATCTAATATGTATCCGTTTAACGTACGTGTTTATGGTTTATTGATAAATGAACAAAATCAAATTCTGATTAGTGATGAAGAAGAAATGGGTTTCAGGTTCAGTAAATTTCCCGGCGGCGGACTCGAGTATGGCGAAGGCTTAACAGATGCGCTAAAGCGAGAATTTATTGAAGAATGTAATACTGAAATTGAAGTTGGCGATCATTTTTACACAACAGATTTTTTCATTAAATCTGCATTCAACGAAAGTCAGATAATCAGCATTTATTATTTTGTGAAAACCCATGGAGAATTGAATTGGGTTTGCAGCGATGTTGCGTTTGATTTTAACGCCAATAATGAAATTCTACAATCTTTTCGCTGGCAAAATATGGATGAACTAATAGAACAGCACGTTACGTTTCCAACCGATCAAAAAGTTGTTGAACTTTTAAAAATAAAATGGAAGAAAAAAGCTTAAGCGAAAGAGATCAGGCAGTTATCTGGCATCCTTATACCCAAATGCAGACCGCAGGTTTACCTATCGGGATACTAAAAGGTGAAGGCGTTTATTTAATTGCGGATGACGGAACAAAATATCTGGACGCTGTTTCTTCCTGGTGGGTAAATATCCATGGGCATGCGCATCCGTATATTGCAGAAAAAGTTGCCGAGCAGCTTCGCACTTTAGAGCACGTAATTTTCGCTGGTTTCACACATCCTTCGGCAGTTGTTCTAGCCGAAAGGCTCTTAAAAATTATTCCCAAAAACCAGCAAAAGGTTTTTTATTCTGATAATGGCTCTACAGCAGTGGAAGTTGCTCTAAAAATGGCTCTTCAGTTTTGGCAAAATAATGGCGAGAATCGCTTAAAAATTCTTGCGTTTAATAATTCTTATCATGGCGATACGTTTGGTGCCATGTCTGTTAGTTCGCGGAGCGCATTTACAGAACCTTTTGAAAAATTATTGTTCGAGGTAGAATTTATTGATGTTCCTGTTAAAAGCAATTTGGAACAATTAAAAGCTCATATCACATCTATAAAAAATGATCTGGCGGCATTTATTTACGAACCACTGATTCAAGGAGCCGGAGGAATGCAAATGTATGATGCGGCAGATATGGATGAATTGATTGCACATTGCCGCAGTGAAAGTGTTTTGTTAATTGCTGATGAAGTTATGACCGGTTTTGGTCGTACAGGTAAACTTTTCGCATCGGAGTATATGTCCATTAAGCCGGATATGATGTGTTTTTCTAAAGGAATAACCGGCGGAACTATGGC
>JBDTLL010000109.1:0-7447 GCA_039934815.1 Daejeonella sp.
TTAGAGGGAAGTAATAGATTTGTTTATGAATATAGATCAACTCGTTGCCAAAGCGGCGATGGTTGCGAAGGATGTTTCGTTTAAAGAAGGCGCAATTGCGGATGCCGATGGCACATGGGTGGCCGAAACGATGGGTGCCTTAAAGGCGAACGGATTGACTGGATTAGTGGTACCAAAAGCCAATGGAGGCCTGGGTGGTGGCTTACTGGCTCTGGCCCGAATCAGCGAGGAATTAGGCAAGGCTTATTCATCCGCCGGACTTTGTTTTGGCATGCACTGCGTAGGCACTGCTGTTATTGCCGCTAAAGCAACCAAATTACAGCAAGAACAATATTTAGAACCTATTGCGCGGGGAGAGCATATTACAACGATAGCTTTGAGCGAAACCGGCACTGGCGCACATTTTTATTTTCCACAAACGCCGCTAATTGCGGTAACCGAAAATGAATTTCTGGTTTCGGGCACCAAATCCTTTGTAACCAACGGCGGACATGCAGATTCTTATGTTGTATCTACATTAGGTGCAAGTGCTGAGCCTGAAGCCGACCAATTTTCATGCGTGCTTGTAGATTCAAATTCTCCTGGTATTGAGTGGGGGCCAGAATGGGATGGCCTGGGTATGCGTGGCAATTCCTCCCGCATTATGAAACTGCATGAGGTACACATTTCAGGAGATTATATACTTGGCGAAAAAGGCGACCAGCTTTGGTATGTTTTTAACGTGGTAGCCCCCTATTTTTTAATGGCAATGGCAGGCACTTATCTGGGTATTGCGCAGGCCGCATTAAATGAAGCAAAAAATACATTGTCCAAGCGTTATTATTCCCATAATGGCACTTCGCTAGCCAATGTTTCATTATTACAGCATCGTTTGGGCACATTATGGGCGAATGTTGAACGCACGAGACGCCTCATTTACCACGCTGCCGAATTGGGCGACCAACATTCTCCAGATGCCCTTTTACATTTGTTAAGCGCTAAAGCTGAAGTTGGAATGTGTTGTGTCGATGTTGTTAATGAAGTAATGACATTGGCAGGAGGAAAAGGTTATCAAAACAATTCTTACCTCGGAATGCTTTTAAGAGATGCTCGTGCATCGCATGTAATGTCGCCTACAACAGATTTGCTTTACACGTGGATAGGCAGGATATTACTGGATCAACCCATATTTTCAGATTAATTAAATTTTAAACTTTGCCAAAAATACTATACGTAGGGTTCGGAGATTTGGTGCCGGGTTTGCAGGCCAAACTGTCACACACTGCCGGGGTGGAATTTAAAGAGATCCTTCAGTTTACTTCAGAAACGGAGCCAAACCACCTGGACGATGCCGATGTTTTCATGGTAGGTCCGTTTACCATCGACCCGGTTAGACAGGTTCAACGTGCCAGTCAGCAGAACGGAATTATATCTATAGTTTTATTAGCTTTCCCCAATCACTACCAGCGAATTAAACAAGCATTACAAATTGCTTATCAGGTAAGCAAAAATGTAAACGTCATTCCGTATGAAATTGGCAAAGATATTACCTCCGTAATTGACGGCGCAATCACCCGATCTGTTCAGCGGAAAAGCTTCGCCCGGATACAGGAGAAACAAGTATATCCCGTACCCGGAAACAGAGATATCACTTTTGAAAACCTGAATGTTTTCCTGGCCAATGCACCAATAGGTGCTATTGTATTTGACCAGGCAAAAAGAGTGATCAGCTCAAACTACAAAGCAAAAAACGCATTTAAGATTTTGGAGACACGGGCCAATCTGAGCTGGTCAGACCTCTTTCAAGACGAATTTTTACCTGAATCACCCAACCTGACTGATACCGGTATACATGAAGTAATCAAGGTGAATAATTTGTTTCTGGAGATCAACATTTCTCCACTGCTAATTGAAAAAAGTAAGCCACATTTCCTGCTTCTCATAAATGATGTAACGGATAAAATCGATGTAGAGAATCAGTTAAAAGGAAAAGTTGATGAGCTGGAATTTCTTAACCGGGAACTGGATGATTTCATCAACGTAGTATCCCATGATTTTAAAACGCCGCTTACATCTATAGGTTTGTTAGCCGAAATGGCGATCAAGGAGCAATCACAAGAAAAGCAACTCAAATTTTTGCACCAGATTAAGGCGTCGTCCAACAAACTTCGGGATCTGCTGAAGGGTTTGAATGTTCTGGTGGACATTAAAAAGAACAAATCTGAAAAGATAGAGCCGGTTGAATTACAGGAGCGGTTTGATATCATACTTAGCGAGTACAAATTGACGCTCGACGAGATAAATGGAACGGTTAAATTTGACTTTTCAGGCGCAACACATATTCCATACTTTACAGCTCATATTGATAGCTTGTTTAGTAATCTCATCACTAACGCAATTAAATACCGAAACCAAGAAGTGCCTCTTTTGGTAGAAGTTTACAGTCGTAAGCAAAAAGAATATACTATTGTAAGTGTAAAAGACAATGGCACTGGAATAGACCTGAGCAAAAACATGAACAAGTTGTTCCAACCATTTAAACGTCTTACCGACCAGGGAACCGGATCAGGGCTTGGCTTAAGCATAATCAAGCGCATGATCGAACAAGATCATGGTTATATCGAAGTGCTTTCTGAACCGGGCGTTGGCACTGAGTTCCGTATTTATTTAAAAGATCAGGTATAATATCGGTCAAAAATCTTTGTTAGAAAACTATGACGACTTGTTAGTTGCGGGAACAGCAAGTGCATCCTCCCGAATTTCTGCTCAGGAAAAACCTCCGCCTTTGACACTTTCGCCATTAAATTAAGAATATACCACAGTCTTCACGGCAAGGTTACTATCTGAAATTACAGCTTGTGCCGCTCCACATAACATCAATTTTAGCCTTTTTGCCTGTGCCGGATAGTATTCCGTAGAAGCCCGATTTAACAGCGAATTCCTGTCCCAAAGTAGTTTTAGTCACCGTGGTAACATAAGCGCTTTCAAGTTCCTCGAGGGTTGAGCCTACGCCAACTCCCGCCATAGTTATGGGTTTGTCTCCGTTGCCTGAAGGCTTGCCCGCAAACCATCCTGCGAAAAGCCATTCCCCATTACCCTTCTTCTTTTCACTAAAAACAAGAGTTAATCCATTGGGCCATGTTGCCATCTTGAGGGGACCGGCACCGCATTCAGTGTTTATACCTACGCTGTTTGGTTCGCCTGCTAAAATGCGGCCTACCATCGGTACTAACTGGTCAAAAGGCATCCCAAAAGCAATTTCTTTAGTAGAGCCGCTAACAGCATCTACCAGTTGTAAAGCATTCGCGGTAAGAGCTATTTTCAACTTTTCACTTGCAGGACTCGGTGACAGGGTATCCGGCAACGTTTTAACGGTATCTAAAACTTGTGATCTTTTAATGTTTGAAGTGGTACTTGTATTGTTTTGCTTGCCCTGACAACCAGCTAAGAGAATGGTAACAATTATCAGGAAAGACAATGATTGCATACGGGTGAACTTGGGCATATAAAGAAGTTGGTATGAACCTTAACGCTTACGTGATCGTAATTGTTTAGTGCTGATTACTGCCAACTGTTTTTACACTTTTACAGAAAGGGGCCTTTCCCCCGCCGATGTTGTGCAAACTATTTGCAAACGATAAAGAGAGCGTTAATTTAAAGACCATGATATTTCAACTTTTCTAATTATTCTATTGTAATTGTTCCCAAATCTTTTACAGAACCATTTACAACAGAAACATTCTCAATGCTTTTTAGCTGGTAAGGGCTTATCGGTTCGACATTGACTTTGTATGTACCTGCTTTCAGTCCAGGAAAATAGAAATTACCTGTAGAATCCGAAATAGTACCTATAGTATCAGTACCGGTAATAGCATAGATTTTAGGATTAGAAGCAGCAGGTGAAATCAAGCCCTTCATCGCTCCCGATACGGCTTGTGGGATAGCCCTTATAACTGGCTTTAAAATGTACTTAGAATTCCCTGTTTTTACAACTGACCTGGCAGCATCAAAATCCAATAGTAAAGTGTAGGCTACGCCAGATGTCAGATCAGCATTAACTTTCAATTTCAAACCAGAGCTTTGTCCGCTTGGCGTTGTTAAGTTGTAAGTAACATCATCTATCACTACAGTGTTCCCAGTTTCGTTTAACACGAGGCGAATTTCTTGTAGCTGACCCGAAGGGATATCCTGTGAAGCAAGCAAAGTGTCTTTTCCCATTCTGAATTTTAAAATATCGAAAGGTTTGCTTCCGAGTTCAAGTGTACTTGTTCCTTCAGATGTTAAGACCTGAATTTCTTTAACATTTAGGATCAACGACTGGTATGCACCTGGTGCATCGGTCATTTTAACCGAAAATTTAGTAACAGATGAGGTGCTATTATCTTTACAAGACGTTAGACCAATAGCTACTGACATTGCGGTAAGAAGAAAGATTTTTTTCATATAATTAAGTTATAAACTCAAAGATGATGACTGAACATGAAGTTTAGATGAGTTTTTAACGGATCCTCAAATTTTTTTCTCTGGCTTAATGAGCAGAATGAGTTGGTAGATGGTACAAACTCAAGGGTTCAACTCATTGGATGTGTTTACCCTACTACTAACGAGGAGTACAACAAGCTGCTAGAGATCTGCTAACGAATCTTGTTCGGAAATCTTAGCCTTTTAAATAAACAGCTTAAAATCTGATTCATTATTTTTGACCCTATTCTTTAAAGGTTAAATTCTCGAGTTATGGTCCTCTTTAATGCGCTTGTCATTTAAAATCAATTTGTAATAAACCATAATTTGAGTTATTATGGTTGCTTTTTGTACTGACAGTGTACTATCAAATTGATATTTTCCCTGCCTTAAAAAAACTCCTAAAAGCAGAAAAGCCTCTCAAAACTTAATTTGAAAGGCTTTTTAAGCTCCCAAGCCTGGACTCGAACCAGGGACCCTCTGATTAACAGTCAGATGCTCTAACCAGCTGAGCTACTTAGGAATTTCTGGTTAACAAAAGCTTTGTAAAGCCTTTGTCCCGTTTGGGAATGCAATAGTCGGAAATTAAAATTATTAATGCAATATTTGCGCAAAGATTTTTTAAAAAAAATTTATGAGCTTAGTTGTTATAGGTACTGTGGCCTTTGATGCCATTGAAACTCCATTCGGAAAAACAGACAAAATAGTTGGCGGAGCGGCCACATACGCAAGTTTAGCTGCTTCTTACTTCTATGAGAAAGTTAAAATAGTTGCGGTTGTAGGAGAGGATTTTCTTCAAAAAGATATCGAAGAAATCAAAAATCATGGGATAGATGTAGAAGGTTTACAAATAAAAGAGGGCGAAAAATCATTTTTTTGGTCGGGAAAATATCATAACGACATGAATAGTCGCGATACTTTGGTTACAGATTTGAATGTTCTTGCAGATTTTGATCCGATTATTCCGGAGAATTACCAGGATTGCGAATACTTACTTTTAGGCAATCTGACTCCGCAAATTCAAAAAACAACTATAGAGCGTTTTAAAAAGCGTCCAAAACTGATTGTTTTAGATACAATGAACTTTTGGATGGATGTTGCCATGGATGATTTACTTGAAACCATTAAAATGGTAGATGTACTTACCATAAATGATTCTGAGGCACGCCAACTTTCTGGTGAATATTCTTTGGTTAAAGCCGCCAATAAGATATTAGAGATGGGACCAAAATACCTGATCATTAAAAAAGGCGAACACGGTGCCTTATTATTTGCTGAAGGTAAAATGTTCTCTGCTCCTGCTTTGCCATTGGCAGATGTTTTTGATCCAACAGGTGCGGGAGATTCTTTTGCTGGTGGCTTTATTGGCTACCTGGCTAAAGTTGGAACTATTAACTTCCACAACATGAAAAATGCGATTATTTACGGTTCTGCCTTAGCTTCTTTCTGTGTAGAAAAATTCGGAACAGAAAAAATTAAGAATTTAACTGAAACGGAAGTATCAGATCGTATTCAGGAATTTGTTAGCCTGAGCAATTTCATTATCGACTAAAAATTATAAATCCTGAGCAGACGTTTTACTCTGTTCAGGATATTATTAATTTTCCAACAACCTTAAATTTCTCAAAAACCGCATTTGTATGGGGAGCGTCTTTCAGCTCGTCTGTTAAATCCTGACCTGCCCAATGTTCATAATGCATTCCCCGTTTCCAAAGTCTGCTGGTAGAAACATCATAAATCAAACCTCGATAGGCTACCCAAACTTCAGGCTTGTCCTGCCCATTGCGTAAAGCCAGCTGAGATTTTTTGTATTCTGGAATTTCCATCAAATTTTATTTTGCCTGCTGCGGAAATATTCAAAGAATAAAACATTCATCAGCATTAAGGACAGAGAATAAAAAAGGTCTTCAAACGGAATTGTGCCTATTCTAAAACTCATGTTTTGCAAATTGTTATACATCACAACCGGAATGGAAGTTAAAACTCCGTTTACAATAAAAAATGGAATTAGAGAAACTAAATAAGCCAGATAAAACCGGCCTAATTTTTTTGATTTATTAATAAACTGAGCATACAGAACAACCAAAAACAAAAGTCCAAAAGTTATTAATGTATAAACCCGATCATAAAAAATAGCCAGTAAAATCGCCGAAAGGCAAATTAGAAACAGGCTTAACCAAAAACTTACGCTTTTGAAATAGTCTTTTTTGAGATAATAATTCAGGCATTCATAAATGAAGATGCAGGCAAATGGAACCGTTATAAAAAAAAGGATCTCTTCAATTGGCAGATTTAGCATATAAATGCCCAGAATATAATCGGGGTTAAAAGACCATACATTTTTGATGGTAAATATATAATCCCAAACCAAAAAAACCATCCCGGTAATCAGTAATCCCGGAAAAATAGTTTTCCAACTTTTATAAAACTGAACTCTTCTATCAAATGAAAGAATAACCGGAAATAAAATAGTTAAAAAGTTGAGCAGCAAATAAGTGTACTTCATGTTTGCAGCTAAATCAAACGAAAGATTTTAAAACTGCAAGATCAGCCGGGCTGCATCTCTTAGAGTCTATCATAAATTTGGCAATATTGCTTATCAGGCCGGAATCTGCCACGCCAAAACTTTTCCTTTTAAAAAGTTTTACTATTTCTTTCCGATCAATACTCAGCTCTTTACTGTAACCCAGAAAAGCGGGCGTAAAATGTTGTATAGAAAATCGCATAAAGCGAATTTCAATATTATGCGGGTCTTTTTCAATGGCATTTTGCAATGTTTTTTGTGACTGTGCAACAAATTTCATCTTGTTGTACGGATTCCAGGAATGCTTCGCCTTTAAGGCTTCTAAAGTCCCAATATAAGCTGTTACAAGCGCTGTTGGCGATTTTTTAGAGGTTAGCTCCATATAAAGCGAATCCGTTATTTTAGGGCTTTCAACCGCACGAATCATTGCCTGCTTTATTTCTTTTATCTCCTCATTTGTGTAGTTTTCTGAATACGCATTCA
>JBDTLL010000110.1:0-7294 GCA_039934815.1 Daejeonella sp.
ATCTTTCGATATCCACCATCGATTAAGCAAATATTCCTTTATTCTAATTGGATATTTATAAACGCTGACCTACAATTCATTGCTTAAATAATGCTAAATTGTTCTTAGGCGCTAATGTAAGTGCCTGGGTTCATTAGAATTTAATTGCAGCGTTATGAAAGTTCTGGTTTATAGTTTAAAAGAATTTGAGAAGTCCTATTTGATCGCAGCTTTTGAAGATAAGCTTGAGGTTAAATACAGCAAAGATCTATTGGATTTAGATACCGCCTCTCAGGCTGAAAATTTTGACGCCATCAGTATTTTTACTGCAGATGATGCTTCCGCGGACGTTCTAGCAAAATTACATAGTTACGGAGTTAAATATTTAACAACGCGGGCTGCGGGATATGATAATATTGATATTAAAAAAGCATTTGAGTTAGGTATAACTGTTGCCAATACACCTGCATACTCACCTTTTTCAATTGCAGAATATGCTGTAGCTATGCTATTGTATATCAATCGAAAAATTTCTCTCGCCGAAAGCCAGATTCAAACAAATAATTTTTCATTGGATAATCTAATTGGATTTGATTTGCATGATAAAATTGTTGGAGTTATTGGAGTTGGTAAAATTGGACAAGTATTCGTAAGGATAATGAACGGTTTTGGTTGCCGTATTCTGGGATACGATCCCGTTCAGAATCATAACGTGGTTAGAAATTTTGGGATGGAATATGTTGATATAGAAACCTTGTTTAAGAATTCCGACATTATAAGTTTACATACCAATTTAAATGAAAGTACTTATAAAATGGTAGATAAAAGCCTGGTCAGCTTGATGAAAAAAGGATCAATTTTGATAAATACAAGTCGCGGCGCTATTGTAAATACGCTTGATATTATTGAGGGACTGGAAAATGGTAACCTTGGATTTTATTGCGCTGATGTTTACGAAAAAGAAAGAGGTATATTTTTTAAAGACTTAAGTGATACCGAATTGAATGATGAAATTTTATTAAAGTTAATAAACATGCCAAACGTGTTAATTACGCCGCATCAGGCTTTTGCTACTAAAGAAGCACTTACAAATATCGCTGTAACTACATTTAAAAATTTAGAATGCTGGAAGATGAATGATAAATCACCAAATGAAATTAGACTTCCGGCGAACTAATGGACAAGCTTGCTTGTTGAAATCTAAATCTGTAGAAGGCAGATTTTATTCCAGTCAATAGTAAGTCTGCCACAATTAGTACCCATCAGACAATTACATATGATATATGTTTATTTAAAATTGGTGATTAAAATTGCTACCTTCTTTATAGAGTTTTAAAACATTCAGGGATAAATCCTTAATGCACTTTTCGATATAAACTTCATCCATAAAACTATGAAAAAGTTTTTAGCAGTGTTTGATGGTTATAAAATCTCCGACAGCACGTTGCAGTATGCAATAGAGTTGACAAAATTGGCTGACGCACATTTAGTTGGAGTTTTTTTAGAAGAGTTTATTTATCGGAATTATAATGTGTACGAAGTAATTACGACGGTTATTAATTACGAAAAAGAAATTCTAAAATTAGATGCAAAGGATAAGGAAACCCGCGACCAATCAGTGAAACGTTTTGAGGATGTTTGTCGCGAAGCCGGAATTGATTTTTCTGTTCATCGGGATACCAGTATTGCTTTACAGGAGTTAAAACTCGAAAGCATGTTCGCCGACCTCATTCTGATAAACGAACACGAAAGTTTTACCGTCAAAAAAGAATCTTCTCCAACTCATTTCATGAAAGATTTATTAGGAGATGTACAATGTCCTGTTATCGTTGTGCCGGATAAATTCCAGAAGCCGGAAAAAATTGTACTCCTTTACGATGGAAGGCCTTCTTGCTTATTCGCATTAAAAATGTTTAGCTATTTATTCTCAGCATTAAAAGAAATACCAATAGAAGTATTTTCTGTGCAGGAAGACGGGCAATTACATAACAACCTTCCCGAATCAGTATTAATGAGAGAATTTATGGAGAGACACTTCCCAACTGCCCAACTGGTAATAAAATACGGTAATCCCGAGAAAGAAATTCCAACATATTTAAAAAGCAATACGGCCAATATTATGCTTGTTTTAGGTGCTTATCGCAGAAACGAAATGTCTCGTTTTTTCAAAGTAAGTATGGCAGATATTTTACAAAAAGAATTGGATGTGCCTTTATTTATAGCGCACAATAAATAACAATCTTGTCAGCATTCTAATTATTACAGCACTACATTAATGTTTAAAATGAAATAACTATAAAACTTAAAATTATTTAATGGGTATAATGCTTATTGTAGGCGGCTTTGCTATTTGCATGGCTCTCATAATTTACAGTGGCTCAAGACTTTCCATTTACGGAGATATGATAGCCGAGTTAACCGGAATGGGTAAAGTTTGGTTTGGCTTAATTATGATGGCTGCGGTAACTTCACTGCCGGAACTTTTTAACGGAATCAGTTCAATTCTAATTGTAAAAGTCCCCCAGATAGCGGTTGGAGATATAATGGGAAGCTGCGCTTTTAACTTGTTGATATTAGCAGTTTTAGATTTTATGGTTCCCGATAAACCCCTTTCTTCTGTAGTAACAAAAAGTCATGTACTAGCGGGTTTTATCTCAATTATACTTATTACACACGCCATTGTTGCTATCGTTTTTGGAGAACAATTCCCAATTTTCGCCTGGTTTAAATCTTTCTCAGTTCTGCTGATTATACTTTATCTATTGTCTGTTAGAATTATTTTTAAAAATGAAAGGAAGATTCATTTTAACAGCGAAATTCCAATATTGCCTCACAAGATTAAAAACTGCACGCTTCGGCAGGCAACAAAAAGATATGCGGCGTTTTCATTACTTGTAATTATTGGTGCAGTAGCTCTTCCCTTTTTTGCGAATAAATTAGCTTCAGAATTCGGCCTCAATAGATCTTTCGTAGGTACTTTTTTCGTGGGAATAACCACCTCGCTACCAGAATTGGTTGTAGCAATAGCTTCGGTAAAAATTGGTAGTATAGACATTGCCGTGGGTAATTTATTCGGCAGCAATATTTTCAACATGCTCATTTTAGCTATTGATGATCTGCTTTACCGGGAAGGAAATTTATTATTTGAGGCAGATCTAAGTCACGCTTTAAGCGGACTGGTTACCCTGGTAATGACTTCTGTTGTGGGCATTGGAATACTTTATAGTTCGGGAAGTAAACGTTTTGCCCTTGGAATAGACGCAATTATTTTAATTGTATTATATGTATCGTTAATAGTAGCCTTATATAATATGGGATAATAAATTATGAACTGGCACCACCTGAATATTAAAGAAGTTATTAATCTATTAGAAAGCTCTAAAACGGGCTTGAGTTCTGATGAAGTGGAGGTCAGGTTACAACAATATGGAACCAACGAACTCACGGAAGGTAAAAAGAAGTCGGTTGCGTTTATATTTCTCGCTCAGTTTAAAGATGTAATGATTCTGATCTTGCTGGCGGCCGCTGTTATTTCTGGCTTTATTGGTGATGTTACTGATGCTATTGTTATTCTGTTAATAGTATTTTTTAATGCTTTAATAGGTTTTTTGCAGGAATACAGGGCCGAAAAAGCTATGCAGGCTTTAAAACAGATGTCTGTAAGCCAGGCCAAAGTTTTGCGAAATGATCAACATGAGTGGATTCCGGCTACACAATTGGTGCCCGGAGATTTAGTGATTTTAGAGGCAGGAAACATGGTGCCGGCTGATATTCGGATTTCCAAATCACATAATTTAAAAATTGAAGAAGCATCTTTAACAGGCGAGTCTCAGGCAATAGACAAAATTACAGACGGACTTGATTCAGAAGATGTTCAAACTGCCGATCAGAAGAACATGGCTTTTAAAGGGACATTTGTTACTTACGGTCGGGGAGAAGGATTTGTTACTGCCACCGGAATGCAGACTGAGTTCGGGAAAATTGCCCGGTTGCTACAGCAGGATGAAGTGCAAACGCCCCTGCAAAAACGGATGGCCTCATTCGGCAAAAATCTTTCCGTAATAGTTTTATTTCTATGCATTTTATTTTTTGTTGCGGGCTGGTTACGCGGAGAAAATCTAACTCAAATGGTATTAACCAGCATTTCTTTAGCGGTTGCTGCCATACCCGAAGCTTTGCCCGCTGTTATAACCATTTCGTTGGCGCTAGCCGCCAAAAGAATGATTCGCTCCAATACACTTGTTAAAAAGCTTCCGGCTGTAGAAACTTTAGGCTCTGTAACTTATATCTGCACTGATAAAACGGGCACGCTTACCAAAAATAAAATGTTCGTGGAAGAGGTTTTCGTAAACGAGAAATTATTCACCAGGAAGGATTTACTTGCCGATAAATCTGATGAAACAATCAGATTACTTTTGAAAGCTGCAGCTTCTAACAATGATTCTGATACAGATCAGGAGGGAAATTTAAAAGGCGATAGTACCGAAATAGCGTTGGGAGAGCTTGCAAATGACTATGGAATAGAAGCTGAAAAATTACCCCGACTGGCAGAAATTGCTTTTGATGCAGATAGGAAACTTATGACTACTTTTCATCAGGAAGGCGACAGTATTATTTCATTTACCAAAGGTGCCCCGGACATTTTAATTGCACAATGTATTGACGTGGATGCTCATCAACTCCAGCAAAATGTTAATTTAATGGCTGAAAAAGGCTTGCGGGTTTTAGGATTTGCCTATAAAAAATGGGATTCGTTACCAGAAAAACCATCTGCCGATAAGAACGAAAAAGAGTTGCATTTTCTGGGTTTAACAGGAATGATTGATCCGCCCAGAGATGAGGTTTTTCAAGCGGTGAAAGATTGCAAAAGCGCCGGGATTATACCTGTAATGATTACCGGCGATCATCCGTTAACGGCCCAAACCATAGCGACCAGAATCGGCATTTTTAATGCTGATAAGGATCAAAAAATTACCGGAAAGGAGTTAGCACTTCTCGGTAATGAAGAATTTTTAGAACGCATTGAAAAAATCAGAGTTTATTCCCGGGTTTCTCCCGAGCAAAAATTAAGAATCGTAAAAACGCTTCAGCAAAAAGGCCATTTTGTGGCCATGACCGGCGACGGCGTGAACGATGCGCCATCGCTAAAAACTGCGAATATTGGCATTGCAATGGGAATAACCGGAACCGATGTCTCAAAAGAAGCCGCCCATTTGATTTTACTTGACGACAATTTTTCAACTATTGTTAAAGCCATTCGCGAAGGCCGACGTATTTATGATAACATTTTAAAGTTTATCAAGTATTTGATGACCACAAATTCCAGCGAATTGATCACACTTTTGCTGGGTCCATTTTTTGGTTTGCCTATTGCCCTGTTGCCTATTCATATTTTATGGATCAATTTAGTTTCTGATGGTTTGCCCGCTATCTCATTATCTTTTGAAAAAGCCGAACCCGATATTATGGAAAGACCGCCACGCAGTCCGGACGAAAGTGTATTTTCAAACAGAAGAGGTGCGCACATGCTTTGGGTAGGATTTTTTATGGCCGGTGTAGTTTTGCTAATGCAAAGTTGGGCAATAAAAAATGGATTACATTGGCAAACAATCGTGTTTAACGTGCTTTGCATTAGTCAGATGGGGCACGTAATGGCCATCAGATCAGAAAAAGAAAGTATGCTTAGTAAACGTTTTTGGAATAATAAACCTCTCATATTATCGGTTTCTCTGGTTTTGATTTTTCAGTTGCTGATTACTTTTCTGCCTTTTATGCAAAACGTATTTCATACACAATCTCTATCATGGAAAGAATTTGTTGCTGTTTCAGTTGCTTCTAGTTTGGTGTTTTTTGTGGTTGAGATAGATAAAGCAATCTATCGTCGAAATGGAAGCAAGAAGTAGAATTTAAATTTTATGACGAGGTATGAACATCAACCAGATATTTGGAAAACCAGTTGTTGCACATTTCTTTGATAAGTTCAAGTTTGCCATTATCTTCAAATAACTTGCCTTCATCTTCAATTATCTTCAATTCTTTCTCGCAATTAAGCAGTTCGAAAGTTTGTTTGTTAAGCTCGACATTATTTTTATCCAGACTTCCTACCACCATTAATGTAGGAGCTTTTAAATTTTGTGATTCAATTTTTGATGCGAGATCTGGTCTGCCGCCGAGTATCACTAATGCCTCAATTTCGGGAATTTGGTTTGAGGCATTCATTGCCGCTGCAGCTCCGGTATCAACGGAAAAATAACTTAACCGGCAGTCTTCCGCAGCTTGAAAACTTTGCAGCCATCGGGTGGCGCCAATTAAGCGTTCGGTTAATAACCCAATGTCAAACCTGTTAATGGGTTCTTTATCTTCTTCTATTGTAAGCAGATCAAAAATTAAAGTGCCGAAGTTATTTTCATGAAAATAGTTCGCCATTTCTTTGGTTAGTTTACTAAATCTGCTGCTTCCTCTTCCCAAACAAAAAATAATTATGCCATTAACTTTATAGGGAATGAACAATGTTCCCGTTAAAGCTAATTTATTAAGGGTAATCTTGACTTCGTTATCATATAGGGTAACCATCACTAAGCGTTTTTAGGCAGTATAATCGTTGCTTTTGCCTTTGAATTTATTTCGTGAACGGCAAGCTGAGACAATCTATCATCAATTTGCTTTTCGTTTATTTCAGCTTCATAAAAAACATGCGCCTGTTGGTCCATTCCAAGCGTGTTGGCAAAGGCTGCAGCAGTTCCGTAGGTGCTTATTTTAAAATGATTAATCGCCTGTATAGAAGCGAGAAGGCATGCATCTTTAACATCCTGATCTGTACAATAGCTTAGTTGCTCATTAGCTTCTTCAATAAATGCTTCCATTACCCGATTTTTCATACTTAAAGAGTTGATACTTTCTTGCTCAAAAAAATCTTCCATCCTTCGCACATGTTCTTTTATCATATCCTGATATTTCTGTAATACAGCTTTTAACTGTAACGAACCCGTTTTTAGAATCCATTCCGGTAAAATATGTTCTAATTGCATTTCTCCAGTGGTAAATTTACTTACTTCATAATCCAGTAAATTGTGCAGGCTTGTGAGATTCAAATTTTCCGTTTTCATAATATTTTGGTTTTATATAAATTTAAAGAACACACGGGTTTAAATAAATGACTTTGGTCATGATTGCAATTGATTTTCAACAATTTACGGTTACGGCAGTTGATTTTATGAGAAATAAATTTGTCTGTACTTATTAAAATCTATGGCAATAGATTAAAATAAACTTATATGGTGTATTCGCATTTAAGGCATAGTATTGGCTGCAATTA
>JBDTLL010000111.1:0-7290 GCA_039934815.1 Daejeonella sp.
ACCTCCCATTTTCCTGCTAAGGGAATGCCCAGTCTATAATTATCCCGGGGCACCGGAGTCATATTTAAAACGATTATCAATTCATCTTTTAACTGATTTCCTTTGCGTACATATGCCAGCACAGAAGTTTCTGCGTCCGAATTTTCTAACCATTCAAAACCGTCGGAAGTAAAACTCTTCTCATATAATCCAGGCTGATTCTTATATAAGGCGTTCAACGATTTTACAAATTCTTTTAAACCCTGGTGTGAGGCATATTCCAACAAGTGCCAGTCTAATGAATGATCATGCGTCCATTCTTTGCTCTGACCAAATTCTGCACCCATAAATAATAATTTCGTACCCGGATGCGTGAACATGTATAAATAAAGCAATCTCAGATTCGCAAACTTTTGCCATTCATCGCCCGGCATTTTATTTAACAAAGAATTTTTGCCGTGCACCACTTCATCGTGCGAAAGCGGAAGCATAAAATTCTCTGTAAAAGCGTATTCTGTACTGAACGTGATTTTTGAATGGTGGTACTGCCTGAATAACGGATTTTCCTGAAAATAGCTCAATGTATCATTCATCCAGCCCATCATCCATTTCATTCCAAAACCTAAACCACCTAAAAATGTGGGTTTACTCACTCCCGGAAACGCAGTTGATTCTTCAGCTATCGTTTGTACATCGGGAAAGTGTGAATAAACAACTTCGTTAAATTCTTTTAAAAAACTGATAGCTTCCAGATTTTCTCTTCCGCCTTCTTCATTTGGGATCCATTCTCCGGCTTTACGCGAATAATCTAAATACAACATAGACGCAACCGCATCTACACGCAATCCATCCGCATGAAAGCGATCAAGCCAGAAAAGTGCATTACTTATTAAAAAAGCCCGCACTTCATTTCTTCCGTAATTAAATATGTATGATTTCCAGTCGGGATGAAAGCCCTTGCGCATATCTTCATGCTCATACAAATGAGTTCCGTCAAATTTATATAATCCATGAGCATCGCCCGGAAAATGCGAAGGAACCCAATCTAAAATTACCCCGATACCGTGATTGTGTAAAGCTTCGATTAGAAACATAAAATCCTGCGGTGTACCAAAACGGGATGAAGGCGCAAAATAACCCGTTATCTGGTATCCCCATGAAGGTGAAAACGGATGTTCCATTATTGGCATAAATTCTACATGCGTAAAATTCATTTCTACCAGATACGGGACCAGTTTAGCTGCCATCCCTCGGTAACTAATAAACTCGTCGGGTGATTCTAAACCCCGGGCCCAGGAGCCGAAATGCATCTCATAAATAGACATTGGTTTATTGAGTCCATTTTTTGCATACCGGTTTCTCATCCAATTTTGATCGTTCCACACATACCAGGTATCCCAAACCATAGAGGCTGTTAACGGCGGTTCTTCCCAGCGCAACGCAAAAGGATCGCCTTTTTCAAGATCATCTCCGTGATAAGGAACGATGTAGTATTTATAGATCTCGCCATTTCCAACTTCAGGAACAAATAATTCCCAGATACCGGAACCGTCCCAACGGACTTTCATGGGCAACGAGTTTTTATCCCAGCCGTTAAAACTGCCCAGTAGGCTTACCGTTTTAGCATTCGGCGCCCAAACAGCAAAATAAGTTCCGCTTACTCCTTCATGCTTTACAACATGCGATCCTAACTTTTCATACAATTTAAAGTGCTTACCTGCCTTAAAAAGGCTGATATCAAAATCGGTAAAACGTGAATAAAAGCTTATTTCTTTAGTTTCTGAAGCGGGAGCTTCAGCAGGAATTTTAACCGGATCAACTTTTTTGGCCATAAAATTAGTTTTTAACAAAATATCCCCGAAAGGGAACTGAGTAAAAAAAATTTGTGCTGATAATCTTTTAAAAAACCCGCACTGAATACGGGTTTTTTAAAAGAAATTTAAGTTAACCTATTTATTTGAAAGGATTAAAATTTTAGGCGGAAAGATGAAAATCTTTAAGAGAATATTTGAATACGCTTGAAGTTTTTGTTCGATTTAAATCGGAGACATGACTTTTCGTCCACATGGAAATCAGAAATATCTAATCCGTCTACAGTAATTCTGGTCGCACTAAAAGGCAAACCAATTACATTATAATCGTACGATTCGTAATTTGGCGTAAATAATCCTTCAATACTTTGTTCTATAACCAGTGTTTTCCCGTCTCCACGAACAATGAATTTCTTTTCTAAATAAATATCCTGTTCGTACGCAAACGTGTCACCGTGATCTTCAAATAAAAATGAATTTACTTCGTATCCGGCGTAATAAATATTTAGCCAGACTTCCGTTATTTCTATCTCGCCAACATGTTGCATAACCGGATATTCCGGCAAAACGGAACCTGCTTTTACAAAAACCGGCATGCTGTCAATCGGCGCATATATGGAATGCTCTTTTCCTCCATCCAGTAATTCATGAGTCCAGAAATGGTACCATTTGCCTTGCGGGAGATATACATTTTTATGATCGGCGCCAGGTTCCATAACCGGCGCAACCAGTATTTTATCGCCAAAGCTAAATTCATCTTCACGATAGTGGTTGGCAATATTTTCCTGCTCGTGCATAACTACAGGGCGTACAATTGGAAATCCGTAACGGTGATGTTCCCAAAACGAAGAATAGATATATGGCATCAGCCGGTATCGCAATTCTATAAATTTCCGGTTAATATTCTCGTACTCTTCGCCAAAGCTCCAGGGCTCACGCTCTTTGGTATCGCCGGCAGAATGTGCCCGCATAAACGGAGAAAAAACACCTAACTGGATCCAGCGGGTAAACAGTTCTCCGTCAGGTTCTCCACTAAAGCCACCTATATCCGTTCCGCAAAATGAAACTCCTGAAATAGATAAACGCTGGCACTGAATATTGCCAATTTTTAGGTGTTCCCAGGAAGCCACATTATCACCTGTCCAAACAGAAGTGTAGCGTTGCATGCCCGAATATCCGGCACGTGTGATTGTGAATGGACGTTTATTTTTCTGTAATTTTTTTAAACCTTCATAAGTAGAACGCACCATTTGCATCCCGTAAATATTGTGCGCTTTACGATGAGACCCGCGGAAGCCGTCGTAATTGTGCCGTACATCATCAGGGAAAGTACCGGAGCCAAAAACTGCCGGTTCATTCATATCGTTCCAAACGCCGGCAACACCAACTTCTACCAGTTCCTTAAACAATCCGCCCCACCATTCTCTTACTTTCGGATTTGTAAAATCTGGAAACTGGCATCTTCCCGGCCAAACATGACCTTCCATAAAGTAATCATCGCAACGGCGACAGAAAAAATTATTGTTTTTTCCTTCCTTAAAAACCCAGTAATTATCATCAACACGTATCCCCGGATCGATTATAACAACGGTTTTAAATCCATCATCCGCAAGCTCTTTGATCATTCGCTTTGGCTCCGGAAAATATTTTTTATTCCAGGTAAAACAACGATATCCGTCCATGTAATCGATGTCCAAATAAATGGCATCGCAGGGGATTTTACGATCGCGGAAGTTCCTTGCAAGGTCTTTCACTTTCACTTCCGGATAGTAGCTCCAGCGGCATTGATGGTAACCTAAAGCCCATTTCGGTGGCATCGGATGCGTTCCTGTTAAAATATGATAGCGTTTTACAACATCCATCATATGCGGACCGTGGATATAATAATACTGCATTTCGCCGCCATCTGCCCAAAAACTTGTTTTGTTTATTTCCTGATGGGCAAAATCGAAATGAGAACGAAACGTATTGTCGAAGAAAATTCCGTAACTCACGCCTTCGTTTATCCCGATGTAAAATGGAATGGTACGGTAAAGCGGATCCTGATCTTTTGCAAAAGAATATGCATCGGTATTCCAGTTTGTAAAACGCTTTCCGCGGATATTAAAATCGCAGGACTTATCGCCTAAGCCAAAAAAGTTTTCTGAAGGATGACAGGTTTTTGTCGCGTAAACATAATATCCACCAAACTCTGCATTCTCTTCCCAATGCATTGGTGTAAAATCCTGATTGATAACCTTCTCGTCATTATCAACAAAAGAGATCAGGAAATCCTTTTTCTGAATAACACAGGTGACCATGTTTGTAGAAACCTGATACGTATCTTCCGTTTCTGTTAATTTAAAAACGGTAACCCGATGCTCGGGTTTGATCACTGCGTAAGAAAACTCGTCCAGAAAAACTCCGTGAGGAGCAAGCTTAATCCGGATGATCTCATCGCTTACTACTCTAACTTCAACAATTGCATCGCCATCAGAGAAATAGAAATTATTCTGAATCTGTTTAGCTTCTGTAACCCTTGTCAGATATTTCTTAACAATTGGTTGCAAATCCAGAACCGGGTTATTCAGATGCTGAACACCCGATTCTAATTTTTCAATATTTAAATCATCTGTTTCCAGATGCTTATTTCCCTCCATAAACTTAAATCACTGTCGGAGAAGGCACTACTTTTTCTTCTGAAACGCCCGCTTCGTCTTTGACAAACAACGTTATAATGCCCGCCAAAACCATACAAAAACCGCCCAACATTATTGTTTTAACGGTATGCCCCGCAAAGAAATGCGTGGTTAAAAATCCTAATAAAAGCCCGCTAACAATTTGCGGTATCACAATAAAGAAATTAAAAACTCCCATAAAATATCCCATTTTGTGCGATGGCAATGCGCCAGCCAGAATTGAATACGGCATAGTTAAAATACTTGCCCAGGCAATGCCGACACCAATCATCGGAACTATTAATAATTCTTTCTGTGTAATTGTAAAAATACTGATTAAACTGATGCCTCCAATTACAAGGCACAAAAGATGCACAAATTTCCTGCTGGTTCTTTTTGCTAAAATGGGCAGTAAAAATGCCGCCAACGCAGAAACTCCGTTGTAAACGGCAAACATTGTTCCTACCCAGTTGCCTGCTTCCTGATAGGCCGGCGACTGCGCATCGGTTGTTCCGAAAACGTTATCCGCTACCGCAGATGTTGTGTAAATCCACATGGCAAACAAAGCTACCCATGTAAAAAACTGAACGAATGCCAGCTGAATCATGGTTTTCGGCATTTCGCCAAAACCACCTATAATCTCTTTAAATGCTTTACCAATTCCACCTGCACGTTTTCGTTCTTCGTTGAATTTCTCCATATTTTCGGGAGGAAACTCTTTGGTTGTAAACACGGTCCACATCACGGAAAGTAAAAATATTAAACCACCAATATAAAATGAGTAGCGAACCGAATCTGGAATTGTTCCATCTGCTGCCGAATTACTTACGCCAAAACCTTCGGAAAAAATTGTAGGCAATAAAGACGCAATTACAGCTCCGCAACCGATAAAAAATGTTTGCATGGCAAAACCTGCGGTTTGCTGCTGTACATTTAATTTATCTCCAACAAATGCACGAAATGGCTCCATAGAAATATTAATGGAAGCATCCATTAACCAAAGCACAGCAACAGCCATCCAAAGAACGGTTGAATTGGGCATTAAAAATAAGGCGATTGCGGCCAAAACTGCTCCGATAAAAAAGAAAGGTCGGCGACGACCCCAGAACGGATGCCAGGTATTATCACTTAAATAACCTATAACAGGCTGTACCAATAAACCGGTAATTGGCGCTGCAAGCCAAAACAAAGGCAAATCATCGGGCGAAGCTCCAAGAGTTGAAAAAATACGACTGGTATTTGCGTTTTGAAGGGCAAAGCCAAACTGGATTCCGAAAAATCCAAAGCTCATGTTCCAGAGTTGCCAGAAAGATAATTTTGGCTTAATAAATCGACTCATATTTTAGGTTAAGGTTATAAGGGGTTAGTAAAGTTTTTTCAATTTATCATTAAAAACTTAAAATCCACGCATCGCTCGGATTCACTTTTACGGGAATTCCTTTCGAAATATCATCAACTTTGAATTTCTCTCCGGTAAGCAAATTTGTAAATTCAACATGCTCCTTGTGATTTTCTTTTAAGTGCGATAAAAAATCCTGAGGCAAATGAATGTTAGAATTTAACTGCACATCTCTGTCAAAATTGGCAATTATAAGGGTTTGCGAATCATCAGTAAATCTCAGATACGCGTAACTGCGATTAGAAAAATGTTCCTGATTATTCAATTCGATAAATTTTCCTTCACGCAAGGCAGCATTTGCACGAACAGAGTTTAATAGAGTTTTGTAAAAATTACGCAGTGACTTTTGATCATCCGTTAAACCGGCGCCATCAAAAGCTCCATTATTCATCCATTGCTGATGATTTGGAACTCCCCAATAATCAAAAATGGTGGTTCGGTTGTCATCGCCACCAAAACCTTCTGCATTATGAGCCGGTTCGCCAACTTCCTGGCCGAAGTAAATCATCACCGGACTACTTGACAAAGTTGCCGAAACAACCATTGCCGGTTTTGCCAGCCATGGATTTTTTGCGAATCCATCAGACGCAATTCTCTCCTCATCATGGTTTTCTAAAAAGCGAACCATTTTAGAAGAAAAGCCTTTGCTTTCTACACTCCAAACATGGGTGATATCTTTAACGTCGGCGTTGTGCTCGTTTTTTATCAGGCGTTTCAAACCATCGTACAAGCCAACTTTATCATACAGAAAATCAAATTTTCCCGTGGTCAAAAAGTTTTTATACTCCGCCGGGTTGTATGCTTCCGCGATGAAAAGAATTTCAGGCTTTACTTTTTTAACTTCCGGAATTACCCAGCTCCAAAATTCCACAGGAACCATTTCGGCAACATCGCACCTGAAACCATCCACATCTTTTTTGGCCCAGTAAACTAAGATATCTCTCATTTTTGTCCAAACCGGAGGAATGGGATCAAAGTGGTTTTGATGATTCTGGTAATCTATTCCGTAATTCAATTTTATGGTTTCAGACCAATCGTTTAAACTTGGCGATTCAGAAAAAACATTATTTCCGGTCGCTCTGGCCGGATTTTCATCAAAATGACCATCTTTCATCGAATGCGAGAAATCATTTCCACCGGCATTTGTTCCTTCCGGAACTACAAACGATTTTCCCGGGAGGTAATAGAAATCATTCTTCGCATCAAAACTTACCGAATGGTTATCGTTCTCGCCAAAATCTGCAACCCCTGCGGGCTTCGCATCAGAATTATATGTTCTGGCCACGTGATTCGGTATAAAATCTATCAATAATTTTAAACCATGCTCATGTGTGCGTTTTACCAAAGATTCAAATTCCTGCATGCGGTTTGGAATATTTTCCGCCAGATCGGGATCTACATCATAATAATCTTTGATGGCGTAAGGCGAACCTGCAATACCTTT
>JBDTLL010000112.1:0-7193 GCA_039934815.1 Daejeonella sp.
TTGTCCGTTGTCTTCATCACCACAATATCCGTCCGGAACCGCTTTATATAACCTACTCATAGCTTCGCGAACCCAGTATTGTGTTTTCCAGGGTTCTCCTGCATAATTGTATAAATAAATCATGTGCTGTATTGGCTGATTTCCGTGTGCATACTGCCCCATGTTGGCAATCTGCATTTCCCTGATTTCGTGAATGATGCCGCCGTAATAACTATCGTCAAAAATTGGTGGAAGTGTAAAAACAGAATCGAGCTTAGCTGCAAACTTTTCCTTTCCACCCATCAAATTTACTAAACCCTGAATATCCTGAAATACGGACCACGTATAATGCCAGCTGTTTCCTTCTGTAAATGCATCGCCCCACTTAAAGGGATTAAATGGCGACTGAAATTCCCCGTTCTTATTTTTACCACGCATTAATCCGCTTGACGGATCAAACAGATTTTTATAATTCATGCTTCGCTTTGCGTAAATATCAATTTCCGAAGCAGGCTTATTCAATGCTTTTCCCAATTGATAAATGGCAAAATCATCATAAGCATATTCTAAAGTTCGGGCAGCATTTTCATTGATCTTTACGTCGTAAGGAACATAACCTAAGGAATTATAATACTGCACACCTGCTCTGCCAACAGCTTCAATCGGACCTTCGTTATTGGCTCCGTGAATTAAAGCCTGGTAAAGCGTCTCGATATCGTACCCACGCAAACCTTTTATGTAGGCGTCTGCAACTACAGAAGCAGAATTATTGCCGATCATAATATTTGCATACCCCGGACTTGACCATTCCGGCAGCCAGCCACCTTCTTTATAATCGTTTATCAAACCTTCCTGCATTTCTTTATTTATCGACGGATAAACCAAATTCAGGAAAGGATAAAGGGCACGAAAAGTATCCCAAAAACCTGTTCCGGCGAACATATATCCCGGCAGGATTTTACTATTGTACGGGCTCCAGTGAACTATTTTTCCGGCAGCATTTATCTCATATAATTTATTGGGAAAGAAAACTGTTCTGTAAAGGCAGGAATAAAAAGTCTTCATTTGTTCATCGGTGCCGCCTTCCACTTTAATTTTACCTAAAGTTTCATTCCACACTTTGCGTGATTTTTCTTTGGTTTGTTCAAAACTATCACTGCCTACCTCGCGACTAAGATTTAACTCCGCCTGCTCAAAACTGATAAAAGAAGAGGCAACTTTCACATTCACCTTTTCTCCTTTTTTTGTATTGAAGCCAACTACAGCCCCGGTATGATCTGACTGCAATTCTGAACCATTTTTCAGGTATTTGCTCCCGTCCCAGGTACCTGAAGTTTTAAAATCCTTATCGAAAATCAAGACAAAATAATTCTTGAAACTCTCATATTTCCCACGGGTGTACCGGGTTGTATAACCAACAATTTTCCGTTCTGCGGGGATAATCTTAACATAAGAACCTTTATCAAGTGCGTCCAGAATTACAAATGCACTATCGGATTTGGGGAAAGTAAATTCAAATTGAGCGGCACGTTCTGTCGTGGTCATTCCGGCTGTAATATCATGATCAGCCAGATAAACGCTGTAGAAATATGGTTTTACAATTTCAGATTTATGCGAGAACCAGCTTGCACGATCTTCCTGATTGATTTTTAATCCGGTTACGGGCATAATAGCAAATTGACCGTAATCATTCATCCATGGCGAAGGCTGGTGTGTTTGTTTAAATCCGCGAATACGGTCGGCAGAGTATGTGTACGCCCAGCCATCTCCCATTTTCCCGGTTTGAGGAGTCCACAAATTCATGCCCCAGGGAACTCCAATTGCCGGATAAGTATTACCGTTCGATAAAGAGGGTTTGGAATCAGTGCCCATCAAGGGATTAACAAATTCTACAGGTTCTGAACTATTTTGGGCTAAAACTGCGCTTTGCGGAAAAGATAATATCAACAATAGAAAAAAGAAATTCCGCATATATAGAAGTTAAAAGTTCAAAATAGTAATAATGAGCATGAATTTGTTAAAAGTAATTTTAAAGTCTCAAAAAGCGGAAAATAATTAACCTTATTGGTTTTGATTCGTAAAAAACAATTCGTTACGAGATCATCAAGGTAGCTTTTGGTGGATTTCATTTTATATGATAAACCTGTTGCAACCTTAAATTTACCACCGAACAATCAATAATAGCTTGAAACATTTATACCTTCTCCTGTTACTCACTTTCTGCTTTTATAACTCCCGGGCACAATATATATTTAAGAAAAATGAGTTACCGTCCAAAACATCAATTTTAAAATACGCTGAAATAACCGACGTTCAGCAGAATAACTACAGCATTCAACAAGTTCTTTCAAACACCGATAATCTGGCATACAGCAGATTAAGCGGCAATTATGGCAAGCTTGGTTTTACAGATCATAATTACTGGGTAAAGTTCGAGTTGAAAAACAGCCTCGATATTCCTTTATTTTACTACCTCGAAGCAGCAGAGTCAATTACGGATCAGGTTGACCTCTACTTAATTGGTGCAAACGGAAATATTTTGAAACAGCATAATGGCGATAAGCTTCCGTTTAACGAGCGAAGTGTGGATCATCGTAAAACGCTTTTTAAAATTAAGCTGCAAGCCGGAGAAAGTAAGTGGGCGTTTATAGAGCTAAAAAATGATGGTGAGAAAAATAGTTTGCCTTTAAACCTGATCAGCCAGGAAAGTCTATTACAAACAACTTATCAGGATCAGTTCATCATGGGCATATTTTATGGTGTGCTATTGATCATCGCCATTACATATCTCTTTTTCTTTTTCGCCATAAATGAATTATCATTTTTATTTTATGCGTTGTATGTTGCTTTTGTAGCACTTTGTCAGTTCGCACTCGATGGTTTTTTCCATCAATATTTTGATCGCGGAAACTCCTGGATAAACTTGCACGCCGTAATTATCCTGGCAATTATTTCTTCTTATTTCTTCGGACGGTATTCTGAAATTATTCTGGACGTAAAAAAGAATAGTAAAGCAATTCATTACGGATTTAAACTGCTTTACGGCTTTTTTGCAATTGTACTGGCGGGAATTCTGTTTGTCCCTTCGTTTTTAAAATACTCGTATCCGGCTGTAAACATTTTAACCCTTTTCGGGATGGTTTTGATATTGGTATCCATAATCTACCTTTTCATCCGAAAGAAAGAAGTTGACCTTTACTATTTATCGGGTATAAGTATCTTATTTATCTGCTTCACGGTAGTTATTCTAATCAATTTTGGATGGATAAATAATACTTTTTCAATAGAGAATTTTACCAAACTAGGAATCGGATTAGAAATTATTGCTCTGTCGCTTTCTATGGCAAACCGTATCAGGGTACTAAAAACAAAAAAAGAAGAACTGCAAACTATCGCTTTGCAAAAATCTGAGGAAATGAATGATATGAAATCATATTTTCTTTCCAACATGAGCCACGAACTGCGCACGCCTTTGAATGCAATTATGGGCATGGCTAATTTACTGGAAACAGATAGTAACGATCCAAAGTTAAAGGCAAATTGCGAAATAATAAAAGAAGCTTCTAACAGCCTGATTTCTTCTGTGAATGATATTATGGATTTCTCTCAGATAGAAAGAGGAAATTTAAAACTGGATCGGGTTAAATTCAAGCCATTTGAAATTGTTCAGAAACTGACAAAGAAATTTAGTCAGCAAGCTATTAATTCAAACCTGAAATTTGAATTTACTTCGGATTTAAGCGAAGGAATCTCGGTAATTGGCGATCCCGTAAGGTTAGAACAAATTCTAAATAACATCCTGAGCAACGCCTTGAAATTTACTTCCGAAGGTTTTGTAAAATTTACTATTGAAGCTGTAAAAAGTGAAGATCAGAAAATACAAATTCGTTTTGCTGTTAGTGATTCCGGAATTGGAATTTCTCCTGAAAAATTGAATTCGGTTTTTGAAATGTTTTCGCAGGTTAACATTGACAATAAGCGAAAATTTGGCGGTTTTGGAATTGGACTTTGCGTAGTAAAGGCGTTAACAGATCTGCATAAAGGCACCGTTGATTTGCAAAGCGATTTGGGGAAAGGCACTAATTGTATTATTGCCCTCGAATATGCGATCGCGGAAGAAGTTGCAAAACCAGTCAATCTATTTCCTGCTGATGTTTGCGACCTTTTGAATAACCACATTTTGGTTGTGGAAGATAATCCGATGAACCAAATGGTAATCAAAATGATGCTTAAAAAGTGGAACAATACTCGCGTAAGTTTCGCCAATGATGGATCTGAAAGTCTGGAAGTTTTAATGAATAACGATATCGATATCGTACTTATGGACCTTCAAATGCCGGTTATGGATGGCTACGAAGCTACAACAGCTATCCGAAACGGTGAAGCCGGACAGAAAAACGCTCAAATTCCTATAATTGTCCTAACGGCGGATGCCATGGAATCTACTAAAGAACGCGTTTTCGAATTGGGTGTAAATGATTACATGAATAAACCAGTTGATGCAAAACTGCTGTATCAAAAAGTTACCGCCCAATTAAGCCAGCTGGAAACTGTTTAGTAATTGCTTAAAATTAATTTTCCTCGTCAAGCGGAGCCTGAACCAGTTTAACTTCAAAATCTGACAACTCAATTTTACGCTCCTTATATAAGGAGCCAATGGTTTTCTTAAACGCTTTTTTACTGATTTTTAATCGGTCGTAGATTTCTTCAGGAGAACTTTTATCGCCCAGGTTTAAAACGCCGCCACTTTCTTTTAAATCCTGCAGAATACTTTCCTTAAGATCTATTATATGTTTGAAACCGATTACCTGTAAACTCAGATCAATTTTATTTTCTTCGCGGATTTTTTTGATGAAACCACGCTTTTGATCGCCGATCTGCAGATCTTCAAAAATTTCATTATGGTAAATTAAACCTGCGTATTTCTGATTAATAATTGCACTAAATCCCAGATCACTCTGATCAAATATCAATAAATTAACCTCATCAGCAACTTCCAGATCAATATCTTCTTCTTCAACAAATTCGGCCACTTTAGAAGAACCGGTTATGCGACTATGATCATCAAGGAAAATATAAACAACATATTTCCCGCCCATTTTCATGGGTCTTTTTTGATCGTGCTGATGAACAAATACGTCTTTATCAATCCCTAAACTCAAAAAAGCGCCGTTTTCATTTTCATCAACAACGGTAAGAAGTGCAAAATCGCCAACGCAGGCTAAAGGAGTTTGAGTAGTTGCAAATAATCTTCCATCTGCATGAACGTATACAAAAACGTGCAAATTATCCCCCGGCTCGGCATCCGCAGGAGCGTAATTGAAAGGCAAAATAACATCCCGTTCCCCATCGGTAAGTAAAAGACCTGCCTCTGTTTTTTTTATATATCTCAGTTCGTTATAATTTCCTATTTCCATTCTGCCGTTTTGCGAAGTAATCTTTGAAGTGTTGCTTGTTGTGCGCAAAGATATTATAATCCTATTGGTTCAGCTAAAAATAGTGTTTTTCTACTGTTCCAAACTTTATCAGATTTTTAAAGTTTATATCAAGATCACAATTAAAACCTTATCTCATGAATAATTTTTTCAGAACAATAATTGCCGGCTACGGTGCGAAAAAGCTGGGCGGTGGATGCTTTTCAACAATTTTAATCTTCGTATTAATCTATTTTTTATTGGGCCAATGCAATAAGCAGTCTTCAAATACAAATCTGCGTACGCAAAATACGGTTACAGTTCCAATGCATCAGTTAGGCGTTCGTAAATAAATTTCAAAAATCCGAAGTTTTTTAGCCTGTTCTGTTTGAACAGGCTTTTTTGTTTTATAAATCTTCCCATTATAAAGCTTAGTTGCCAAAATGCATTCAGAATTTCAGCATTATATTATCTTTATAACTCTAATACATGGAGCAATTATCAGATATATCTGGAATAATAACGTCGATTATAAAAGTTAACCTACATTATGAGTGCAAATGGCGATTTACTTTCGGAAAAATCTAAGGATTACATAAAATATCAGGATTCACTGGTGCCTCAATTATTTTCTTTAATAAAGGAAGTGGAAGACTATTACAATCCTACCGGATCTTCCACCAGAGCAGACGAAACATTTATCGAAAATATTGCTCTTAAAGCCGGAGAAATAATTCGCATCAACTCTGATCTTTTACAAGAACTCAAAGAAAAAAAGAATGAATTGAACCGCATATATAATGTGGTTAACGAAGGCTTTTATTCCAGAGACATCGTTCATAATAAGTACAACTATCTTTCTGCAGGTTGCCAGAAAATTTATGGCTATTCTACTCAGGATTTTATTGAGAACGTGAACCTTTGGTATGAAGTTATACACCCCGAAGATCTTAAAATTGTAGAACATGCAAATTCTGTTCTTTCCAAAGGTGAATCCGTTAATTCTGAATACAGGATAATTCTGAAAGATAAATCTGTGCGATGGATAGAAGTTTCTGTAGTTCCATTTTTCACAGACGGAGTGTTAACACAAGTTGAGGGCATCATAAAAAATATAAATGAACGTAAACTGGCTGAGCAGCAATTAGCGGAGCAGAACAAAGAATTGATAAAAATAAACTCAGATTTAGACCGCTTTGTTTATAGTGCTTCGCACGAATTACGTTCACCGCTAACGTCCATTTTGGGATTAGTTAATCTGGCAAAACTTCAAAAAACAGAAGCTGAAAAGGATAAATTGATTGATGTGATAGAAAGCTGTGTGCTTAGTTTGGATGGCTTTATAAAAGATATCATAGAATATTCTAAAAACAACCGTGTAGAAGTAGAGCATGACGAAATTGATTTTGAAAACCTAATTGAAGAAATAAAAAATCCGTTAAAATTTTTGATCGAGTCTGAAAAGATTCATTTTAGTTTTGAATTGCAGCAAAACGCTAAATTTTATTCCGATCGAAAACGACTTGCCGTGGTTCTAAGTAATCTGGTCTCTAACTCCATAAAATATTTTAACCCCGAAATGGAGATGCCCTTTGTTAAAATAATCGTGAAAACGAATAACAAAGAGACTGAACTGGTTTTAGAGGACAATGGTTTGGGCATTGAACCGAAAAAAATTGATAAAATATTTCAGATGTTTTACCGTGCCAATACAGAACAGTCCGGTAGCGGATTGGGTTTATATATCGTAAAAGAAATTCTCGATAGACTGGGCGGTAAAATTCAAGTTCAAAAATCAGA